>VBAO01000193.1 GCA_005883865.1 Candidatus Segetimicrobium genomatis | reverse complement strand
ATGGTGAAACTTGGTTTTGAGAATTTCCTCCCGTCCGGGGCTCCTCATACCCTTTAGATACAGATGATAGAAACTGCATATCCTCAATATGAGGCGGCCCTGCTCTTCTGCGAACGGGCGCTGGCCACGACATCAACGTTTGCCGTGGATCCAGGGGGCTTGAGGGGCGCACAGCGCAGATGACGATTCCGCCGTCTTGAGCGCACTCATCATATTTGGCCGGAGACCCAAGGGCTGACAAATCTATGCACGAAGACTATACGCACGTTTCTCAGGGCGCAGGTTACTTATTGACTGGAGCGATCATTGTTATTCTAATGATGGGTCTAACGTGTTTCATCGTTTCTTTAAGTGTTCGGCATGTACCTCAACAGACGAAATCCCGACGACAGATTCGGTAAGCCCTGGCATCTGGCGTGGTCACCTGCATCGGTCTGCTGTGCACATGAGAGCGCATTACGGCGATGTGTTTGATTCGCAGACTTGGCGGAAATTCTCAATTGATTTGACGAAATTAGATTATCGAGAAGATGTCGTCGTGATGTGGACATACAGTGACAAAGTGGACCTGCTCAGGGGCCATTTCAAAGAGGCATTCAAGGAATTTGCTGCGGCGAGTAGCGGAGCTATATTGAGCAAGTTACTCCGGGAAGACTTAATCCTTCATCCGGACATCCGGAAACGAGTGGATCAATTCAGAGGCACTTGCTTCACCAAGAAGACCGTCGGCGTGCACGTTCGTTACACAGACTATCGGTCCCGTCTTTGGACCATCCTCAAGAAGCTGAACACCCTGTTGAAACGTGAGCCCGATCTGCTAATCTTCCTTTCAACAGACAATTTACAAATCAAAAATATGTTTGAGGCGAGCTATCCTGGCGTCATTTTCACCCCTCACTGGTATTCATCAACACCCGGATTGGCTATACACGAAAATCGAAACTGCCCGGACCCAATCGAGAGCGGCATTGAAGCGCTCGTAGATTTATATTTGCTTGCAGAATGTGATTACCTTGTCATTGATACGAGCTCGAGTTTTTCGTACGTAGCCAAGCTGCTGACAAAAGCGCCGGACGCAAACATATTTGACGTCGGGCAACGAAAGAAGCCATCCCCGTACATGCAGCGCCTGACCACGCTGCTCATGCTGAAACTCGGACTGTATTCCTGGGGCTTGAGGGTTTTAAGCAGGTTTGTAAGGATACAGCGATCCTTCAATGTGTGACAAAACCCATTTGATTTATTGGAGCGGGAAAGGGGTTCGAACCCCCGACCCTCTGCTTGGGGGGCAGGCGTTTCTCCTATGTCGCTGGAACCCTTGTAAATCGGCGCCGCTAGAAGGGTAAGCATCTCCTTCGCTTGGATTTCGGACATTGTCTTTCTGCGGCCGGCGGGAAAGGCCCCGGATGGGAAAGGCCGGGTCGCCACCGTTGATGAGAGGAGTACAGACATCAAACTGGGAATCTCGATGGACTTGGTAGTCTCTCAGCAGGCACTGGGAGTCGGAATCGAGTCGTAATCGGGGGTGCCGTAATGCTGCTCAGGCGGTCATTGGCGGCCGCGGTGGTCGTGTGCCTCCTTCTCGCAGGAACTGGAATTGGCCTGACGACGGCGGCTCCTGCCCCGAGCACCGTCCGCGTCTCCTATCTGCAGCGCATCCTCTCCCTGGACCCGCACGGCAGCGCGGGTGCCGAGCGTATGTCCTGGATTATCGGCCGGCATCTCTACAACCAGCTCGTGTCGTGGGATTACAGCGCAAAGCGATTTCAGCCGCAGCTGGCGTTGCGATGGCGGAACATCGATCCGACGACGTGGGAATTTGAGTTGCGACGAGGCGTCAAGTTTCACGACGGTCAGGGCTTCACGTCCGCCGCCGTGAAGACGTCGCTCGAACGCGTGGTCGCCATGAAAGGTCCCCTCGCGCCGCTGTTTGCCCCGGTGCAGTCTATCGAGACGCCCGATCCGTATCGGGTCGTCATCAAGACGCGGGAGCCCGTGGGGACGCTGCTCTCGAACCTGACCATCCTCGCGATCGTGCCGGCCGGAACGCCGGCGACCCCGGATTTCGGCGACCGGCCGGTTGGGACCGGTCCGTTCAAGTTCGTGGAATTTGTCCGGGATGCGCGGCTTGTGCTCGACGCCAATCCGAGCTACTGGCAGCAGGGGATCCCGAGATCTCAGCGGGTGATCTTCGTGGATATCCCGGAGGTGGCCGCGCGGGCCACGGCGGTCGAGACGGGAGAGATCGACATCGCGGTCGGGCTCCCTCCCGAACAAATGAAGCGACTGCGCACCACACCGAACGTGACGGTGGAGGTCGGCCTGACGACGCTGACGAGGGCGCTGTGGATCAACGCGGAACGGGCGCCGTTCTCCGACGTCCGGGTGCGGCACGCGCTCCAGCATGCGATCAACGTGAACGCGATCACGAGCTCGCTGGTGGCGGGGATTGCCACGCCGTCGACATCGCCCATTGCGAGCAACGTCGTGTGCTACGCGAAGATGCCGCCGATCTCCTACGATACCGCGCTCGCGCGAAAGCTGCTGGCCGAGGCGGGATTCCCCCGGGGCTTCGAGACATCCGTCAAGTGGACCGTGGGCAATCCCAAGGAGCGCGAGGTCTCCGACGCCATCGTCGGGCAGCTGGCGCTCGTCGGCATCCGGGTCCACAACCTGCAGCAGCCGAGGGCGATTTGGCTCGACGATCTCTTGAAGCTGAACTGGGACTTCGAGATCTCGACGACGGGAGGGGGCACGGGCGACCCGGACTTCACCCTGCGGCGCCTCTACCATACCCGCAGCAAGCGGACCGGGTGGTCCAATCAGGAATTCGAGCTGGTGGACGACGCCGCGGCGTCGGTGAACCTCCAGCAGCGGTGCGCCATGTACAAGCGGGCGCAGGAGATCCTGTGGGACCAGGGCCCCGCCGTGTTCCTCTTTGATCCGCTCGAGAGTTACGCGTTCCGGACAAGCGTCCAGGGGTTTAAGGCGCCGCCCAGCGAGATCTTCGGCGTGGCCGATGTAGCGGTTTCGCCGTAACGCCGGCGCAGCGTCGTAGGGGGTAATGCTCGGGTTCCTCGCCCGGCGCCTGCTGGCCGCTCTCGTCGTTGTGTGGGGCGCGCTGACGGTCATTTTCGTGATCGTTCGCGTGCTCCCAGGCGATCCCGCGGCCGTGCTCCTGGGCACGTATGCCACGCCGCAACTGATTGCCGAGCAGCGCCAGAGGCTCGGTCTCAATCAACCGCGTCCCGTGCAGTACGTGCTGTTCATGCGCCAGGCGGTCCTGGGCGACTGGGGGCGTTCCTACTACGAGGGCTCCGGGGCCATGCGCCTCGTTCTCGGGAGGTTCCCCGCCACGGCGGAACTCGCGCTGGCGAGCCTCGCGCTCACGGTCGGCGCAAGTCTCGGCCTCGGATCGCTGGCGGCGCGCCGGCCACATTCCGGGCTTGACCGAGCCATCGAGACGGTGTCGCTGGCGGCGCAGGCCGCGCCCAATTTCTGGCTGGGCCTCGTGGGCATCCTCATCTTCTCCCGCGATCTGAAATGGCTGCCCTCGTTCGGACGGGGGGGCCTGTGGCACCTCGTGCTGCCGAGTGTGACGCTGTCCGTGCAGTTCATCGGCCTGCTGACACGGCTGGTTCGGGCCGGGATCGTGGAGATGGCGGGGCAGGACTTCGCGCGCACCGCCCGCGCCAAGGGACTGACCGAGCTCAGGGTGCTTGTGCGTCACATCTACCGCAACATGCTGATCCCGGTCGTGACGATGATCGGACTCCAGCTCGGCACGCTCGTGGGGGGCGTGGTGGTCACGGAAACGGTCTTCGCGTGGCCTGGGCTGGGCCGTCTGATTGTCACCGCCATCGAGAACCGCGATTATCCACTCGTCCAAGCGGCCGTCGCCTTCACGGCGATGATCTTCGTCCTCACCAATCTGGCCGTCGACGCTGCCTACGCGTGCTTGGATCCGCGGATCCGGTACCGCTGATGAGCGGCGACGCGATGATGCCTTCGGTATCGCTCGGGTCGCCCGGTGTGTCGGCACGCCGGTGGACGGCGACCCCGCGCGGCCGTCGCCTGCTCCGCATGGGCGTGCTGCTGATCGCCGTCACGATCGCCGGTCTCGGGGCCCCCGTTCTCGTTCCCTACGATCCGCTGGTACAGCGGCTTGAGCAGCACCTGCTGCCTCCCGGGACCCGCCTGTCCGACGGACAGATCGCGTGGCTCGGCACCGACCAGCTCGGACGCGATCTGGGGGGGCAGGTGGTGCACGGGGCCCGCATCTCGATGCTCGTCGCGTCGAGCACGGTCGTGCTCGCGGGCGTCTCCGGAACGGCCCTCGGGCTGTGCGCAGGCTACTACGGCGGGACGGTCGACACCGTCATCATGCGCCTTGCGGACTTACAACTGTCGTTCCCGGCCCTGCTGCTGGCCATTCTGATCGCCGCGATCCTCGAGCCGTCGGTCCTGAATGTCATCCTGATCCTGTCCGTCATCCGCTGGGCGGTGTTTACGCGGCTGGCGTATGGATCCGTCCTCTCGCTCCGGGAGCGCCAGTTCGTGGAGGCCGCCCTTGCCCAGGGCGCGACCCATGCGCGCGTGATCTGGGCGCACATTCTGCCCAACATGCTCACGCCGATCATCATCGTCGCCACCCTCCAAGTCGGCACGCAAATGCTCGCCGAGGCGGCGCTCAGCTTCCTGGGGCTCGGCATTCCACGGCCGCTGCCGTCGTGGGGGGTTACGATCAGCGAAGGCCGGGAGTATCTGGACAATGCGTGGTGGATTGCCACGATGCCGGGGCTGTTCCTGACTTTCGTCGTCATGACGGTCGGATGGTTCGGGGATGCTCTGCGGGACTATCTGGATCCGCGGGGCCGGTGGCAGGAGCGACGCGTGAAGATTGTCGCGATCGACACCGTCACCGTGAACATTCCAAGCCCCTTCCAGATGACGGGCGGGTACGTCGACGTGACGGACACACCGGGGTTGGGCATTGAGCTTAACGAAGGGCTGGTACGCGAATACGCGCGGCGGTACGATGAAGAGGGACCGTGCTGGTTCTGGGCGGGTCCCCGCGGCGCGGAATGGGAGCCCGCCCGGATATGGTGACCGGCCCCGCGGGCGGCCGGCGCCCGCGGCCACAGACCGATCTTGGAGGTGCGACGTTGGGCATCACGCGGACGCTGGCGGCGTTCGCCTCCGAGGCATCCGCGATCCCGGACGGCATCGTCGCTGAGACCAAGCGTCTGGTGCTCGATACCCTGGGGTGCATCCTCGGGGGGTGGACGACGGCCAAGGGCCGCCTCGCCGCGGACTTAGCCGCGGACCTCGGAGGGACGCCTCAGGCGGCCATTTTCGGAAGCGGTCTGCGTGTCAGCGTAGATCATGCGAGTTTCGCGAACGCCGAGCTCGCGAACGCCCTGGATGGTGATGCCGGATTCCTCAATGTGGCGCACATCGTTCCGGTCATCCTGCCGGCCGTCCTGGCCACCGGGGAGGCCGTCGGGGCCGGAGGCCGCCGAATCCTTGAAGCGGCGATCGTCGGGTTGGAAATCGCCGGGCGGCTGGCGATGGCGATGACCCCGGTGGGCGAAGGACACGACGGCCCCGCGACGCGGTACGTCGTCGGCCCCCTGTGCGGCTACGGGTACGCGGCGCTCGGGGCGGCGGCCGGAGCCGGCAGGCTCCGCGGCCTCGATGCCGATCGCATGGCGAGCGCGCTCGGTCTGGCCGCGTACTATTGTCCGGTCCCCAGTGTGCTCAAGTGGCTGCGCACGATGCCGTTCTCGATGGTGAAGTATGCGCCGATGGGCTGGACGGCGCAGGCCGGGGCGACCGCCGCTCTTCTTGCGGCCAAAGGCTACACGGCCGATACCAGCGTGCTGGACTCTGAGCACGACTTCGCCCAGTGTTGGGGCAGTGAGCGCTTTGAGACCTCGTACCTGCTGGAGGGCCTGGGGTCGGAATGGGAGAGCATCCGCTGGCTGAACTATAAGTCCGAGCCCCTGTGCAATCTCTATCGCCCTCACGTGTGGCTGCTGTCGACGCTCCGTCGCGTGGAGCACCTGTCGCCCGGTGAGATCGAGGAGGTCGTGCTCCGGATGCATGCCCCCGCGGGCGCGAATCGCCCCTACGCGGGCGCGCCACCCGCGACTCAAGAGGGCGCCCACATGAGCGCCGAGTTCGGCGTCGCGGTTGCGCTCACGAACGTCCCGCCGGGCCCCCGGTGGGCGGATCTGAGTCTGCTCGTTGACCCGGACATCCGGCAGCTCATGCGTAAAGTGCGCATCGAGGGCAATCCTCCGACGACCGAGGTCATGTACCGCCCGTGGAAGGGAGTGTCCATTGCGGACATCCTCAAGCGGGCTCCCGCAGAAGTTGAAGTCAAGGCGCGCGGGCAAACATTTCGCCGGACGACCGACTATGCGTACGGCGACATGTGGGCGCCGCCTGAGATGCATTTCACCACGCCGGATCTCATCGGCAAGTTCTCCGAGATGAGCCGGGCGGTGCTGCCCGACGGGCGGCGGAGCGAGATCGTCCACCTCGTGCTCGACGACTTCGAGCGCCTCCAGGACCTCGAGCCCCTGGTCCGGCTGCTCGGAGCAGCCTGGCGCCCATCGCGCATGGTTCCGAATCCGGAAGGTGAGGGAGTCCCGCATGCCTGAGAACGCCACGGCCGCCCTCGACACGTTGAAGCGCCTGCCGCGCGTCGCGCTGGCCACGCTTCCGACGCCGCTCGAGGACGCGCCTCGCTTGGCCCGGGAACTGGGCGTCCGAAAACTTCTCGTGAAGCGGGACGATCTCACCGGGCTGGCGCTTGGGGGGAACAAGGTTCGAAAGCTTGAGTTCCTCTTGGGAGAGGCCCGTGCCCGCGGCGCAGACACCATCATCACGACCGCCGGAATGCAGTCGAACTTCCTCAGGCTCGCCGCGGCCGCCGCGCGGCGCCTTGGCATGGAGGCGATTCTGCTCGTGCGCGGCAGCGCGGATGCGCCGCTCGCCGGGAATCTGCTGCTCATGCGTCTGTTTGGCGCGGACATCCGATTCATGGCCACGGAGGATCCGTACGCGGAGTCGACCTTCGCCCTCATGCGCGAGATCGAGGACGAGGTGCGTCAACGCGGAGGCCACCCGTATCTCATCCATCTCGGCACGTTCTCGGGCGCATTGAGCGCCATCGGATACGTGCACGCGGCGGTGGAACTGGCCGAGCAGCTGCGCGGCGCGAGAGAACGCTGCGATCACCTCGTGCTCGCCGTGGGGTCCGGCGGAACGTACGCCGGCCTTCTCCTCGGGCTGCGGCTGGCCGGGATGCCGTGTCATGTCCTCGGGGTGTCCGTGAACGCTCCGGCTGAGGACCATCGCCGGCGAATCCTCGAGAAGATCAGGGGCGCGGCGGAAATCCTCGGGAGCGCTGTCACGGTGCGCGACGACGACGTCGACATCACCGACGCGTACATCGGTGCCGGATACGGCGTCCCGACGGCGGCGGGGTTGGAGGCGATTGTGCAGGCCGCGCGCGCCGAAGGCCTGCTGTTCGACCCGGTGTATACCGGCAAAGCATGGGCCGGCGTGGTCGACGCGGTACGCCGCGGCGCCATTGGGCCGCGGGACAACGTCGTCTTCCTCCATACCGGAGGCGCGCCGAACGCGTTCCTGTACGCCTCGGCGATTGCCGGCAGGCTTGTGCCTCGAGGCTAGCCGGCCGACCATCCAAACTGGATCCCTGAGGCTGAGGAGACCCCGAAAATGCACGGACCGGAATTCCCGCGACCGAGTGAGGCAACCATCCAGACGCTGAGTCGGGCGAGCTCGGCCACAATTACCACGATCTTCAGGCGCAGGGGGGTCAAGAACATCTGGATGCCGCTCAAGCCGCTGGGTCGTGGGATGAAAACCGTGGGCCCAG
>VBAO01000192.1:4395-6689 GCA_005883865.1 Candidatus Segetimicrobium genomatis | reverse complement strand
GGCGCATGGCGTCCCGGTAGGTGGCCTCGCCGGGGGTCACCCGGGACGACCCGAACACGGTGATACGGCCCACCCCCATCGTTCCCTCCCCACCCAGGACTCCCACGAACTTCTCACGGGACACGGGTAGGTCCTTCGGGCGGCGGCACGTTTGGAGCGGGCCGAGAGGGGGTACAATAGCCAGGATCGAGGACCAGCAGGCTTGCTCTTCATACGCTCTTCCTTCGTCATAGCGAGAGGCCGGTGGCTGGGGTGAGTGCCGGCGTGCCGTCATTCTTCTGGTTGTTGATCTGGGGAGTCATCATCGCCGCGGTGGTGTGCCTCGCGGCAACCTTCCTCGGCCAGATCACCATAACGCCCTTCGCCCGCCGCCCGCGGCCCGATGACCCCGCGCCCCCGGGCGTGCGCATCGACCGCCTGGATCTTACCGTCCCCGCAGATCCCCGCGTTTTGAGGTCGATCCGCCAGTCGCTGAGGCGGCTGGCGAGCGATATCGGCCTCGACGCGGAACGGTCTGAGGCCCTAGTGGTGGCTGCGGGCGAGGCCGTGAGCATCCACCTCCGGGCTCGCCGTGTTGGGACAGTGCTGGTGGTCGAAGTTCAGGACCACGGTCGGTGGCGGCAAGGAGCGGCCGAGGAGCACCGAGGCCATGGGCTCCAGCTGATGCGGGCGTTTATGGACGGGGTGGATATCGAGACCACGGCCGTCGGCACCACAGTGCGCTTGACGCTTTCGTTGCCCAGGGCGGTGTAAATAGGTACTTGCAAAGGGCGCAATCGCATTGGCGAGCGTGTGATCATGATTCCGGCCTTAAATTCGATCGTTTGACCCCTGGTGGGTTTGCCTTTTAGACGGCATAAGAGCCGTTATGTGACCTAAGAGGCTATTATCCCCCCGACGGACGTACCCCCTCCACCACCTGTGGGGAGCGATGCCCAGAAAGCATCATGGGGGCAGCGCGGGGAGGTGATATATGTGTTTAACGTTTTCGCTTGCGACCAAACGTGCCAGGTCCGGCGGAAGCGCATCGACGATTTTGCGTGCCCCGTAGATTCGCTGAGGATTCACATCAAAGAACTGATCGCTGCCGATCACGAACCGGTTGGGGAAGTCCCGCAGCAACGCCACCCATCCAGGCTTGATCTCTCCGCCAAGTCCAAAGGGCGACGTGCGCTGCATTCCTGTCTCGTCGGATTTCAGGCTCATGTAGAGATTGGGGTGCCGTTCGAGCAGGGAACGCATGAGCGGCACGGTCCGCTGCCCCGTGAGGTCCCAGCCGGCATGAAGCCAGACGATGCGCGCCTTCGCGTTGTGATCGAGCAGACGCTCGAAGGCGGAGATGTTCTCCTTCAGGTGTGCCGGATTCGGCGGGCCCATCAGCTGAAGGTTCGGGAACGGCATATCCTGCGGTACCGCTTCCATGTGTAGTTCGATCGGCATGTCAGATTTCGCCGCGATATCGGCAAGGGCCAAGAACAATGGATGGTCGGGAGGCGCCGACTCGTAGGGGTGACGCCCGATTCGGGACGAGAAGTGTTCCGCGGTCAATTCGCCGAATCCCGCCCCACCGGCCCGAACGATCGCTTCGGCTTCCTGATCGAATCGGCGGAGCAGGTTAGGCGTGACCTTCTGCGGGGGCACTTCTTGGATCAGAGGGTTGAGTGAGTCGCCTCCCGCGGTGAAGGCAAAGCGGCCCGGATATTTATGGACCAACGCCGATAGTTGACGCGCTCCGTACGCCCCGGCCCGGTCAGGCGGAAACGGAGGAGGCGCAAGAATCGCCAAGGTCACCCTGAGCTCGTCCATGAGGCGAAGCGCCGCGGGCACCGCACCCTCCAAGCCTTTGCGTCCTGCATTTCTGGCGATATGGGTGTGCGCGTCAGTGAACGAGATGAGAGTATCAGCCTGAACGTCTGTGACCGGCGCGGCGGGAAGCAGCGACAGTAGGCACAGGAGACAAACGGCCACCGGGGAGTAGCGCGCCCGGCTAACGATCATTGAGGCCCCTCCCCTCCCTCTTCTCAGAGGTCGACGCAAAATGCTCGATGGCCCGAGATGCGAAGCATACAGGACTTCTCCCACCCTTCGCCTCACGATGTCCTTGGTTCCTCTACCGTCTGGTGCGGCCGTCGGGGGCAAGCAGGTGGGATGGCAGTGCGATGCCGCTGAGGGGACGTTTCCTGAATGCTTGGGTGACTTATCCGCGCACTGGAAGGTTGTGCAGCCCTGCCTTCGCCGCGGCCTCCGCGAGGCTTCGATCCCAGCACGCGAAGGTCACGGATTCCCTAGTCTGG
>VBAO01000192.1:0-4300 GCA_005883865.1 Candidatus Segetimicrobium genomatis | reverse complement strand
CAGGCAGGAGGGCGCCTTCCCGGTGCCGGCGCGCCAGCGCAGCGCGAACCTCGACGTACGCGATCTCACACGTCGCGATGATCTCGGCATCCCGCACACCCTGCCGAACCTGTCCCGCCGCCTCTTCGTCCACGTAGAGTTTCACAAGAGCGCTCGCGTCGAGGTACAGGATCACCGACGATCCTCGATGATGGCGTCCGCGACCGATGGGCCATGGATGAGTCGGGCCGGCCTCCCGGACCCCCGGGGCTTGCCGCCCGCCCAGCGAGCCGCCCCCGTCCGAAGCATCCCCTCGAGTCGCTCGGTACGCGGAGACATGCGTGCGGGTCCAATCACGGCGACAGGCTCTCCCCGGTCAGTGACGGTGATCCGCTCGCCCCGCTGGACGCGCTTCATGTATTGACTCAGATGCGATTTCAGTTCTCGAATCCCCACGGTCGGCATTCCCATTCCCCCGTGACCACATGATAGTCTTAAGTGGTCACATTCGCAAGTTCCCGCTGAGCCAGCCTGCGAACCTCGTTGTAGACCCCCTTGTTGCTCTGCACCCCCTGTCTAGGCAGGCGTCCGGGGGGGCATTCCTCATAGTGAAACACGCTGGTGGAAAGCACGCTCGGGGGGACCACCGGATGATCATCGACCTGGCCAGCCGCTGCTTGATCGCGATCGGCATTGTGTTCGTCCTCGTCTTCGGCCTGGTTCCCATGCAGCCGGCCAGCACGGTCTCCCCCACCGATTCCACTGCCGACCTACGGGATTCGGGCGCTTTAGAAGCTGGGCGCGAGGAAGCCAATCGCGCGGAGGGTGGTCGCGTGGAGACCGCCCGTGTGCAGCTTGTGGACGACCCCGTCACAGGCGAGCCGGAGCCCGAGGACCGCGCCGCCCGCCGGCCCCTCGCGATCGTCATCGAGAACCACCCGAACGCCCGTCCGCAGTGGGGGCTGTCGCTCGCGTCCCGCGTCTACGAGGCCATTACCGAAGGCGGGATCACCCGGTACCTCGCGGTCTTTGGCGCCAATGACGCGGACCGGGTGGGCCCCGTCCGCTCCGCCCGCACCCAGTTTCTCGACTACGTCGTGGAGCTCAACGCCGCTTTCGCCCACGTCGGCGGCAGCGCCAACGCCCTCGACCTGATCGAGGCGCTCCGCATCAAGGATATCAACCAGTTCTGGAACGCCCGCCCGTATCGCCGCATCCAGGCGCCGAATCTCGCGTTCGAGCATACCGTGTTTGCGTCTACCACAGCGCTGCGCGTGCTGATCGGCCGGCGGGGCTGGAGCGCGCGGGTGTCCCTCGATCACCCGGCGTGGAAGGACGATCCCGCCCCGGGTCTCCGGCCGCCGAGCCAGATGGTGACGATCGACTTCTCCACCCCGGCCTTCCGCGTCTCCTGGGTCTACCGGCCGTCCTTCAACGACTACCAGCGCTTCCTGGCCGGGGTTCCGGACGTCGATGCGGCGACGGGAGAGGTCGTCTCGGCGAAGTCGATCGCGATCGCGGTGATCCCGCGGGTCCACGGCCGGACCCGGATCGGCGAGGACACGTGGACCTTCTCCGACATCGGGTCAGGGAAGGCCTGGGTGGTCCAGGACGGGACGGTGGCCGTGGGGCGATGGCAGAAGCCCTCCCGCACCGACCGCCTCCGCTTCCTCGATGCCGCCGGGGGAGAACAGGCGGTCGATCGCGGCCGGCAGTGGATCGAGATCGTTCCCCCGGAGGTCATCCCCGTCATCGAGCCGGTCGCGGCGGCCCGTTGAGCCCGAGCGATTAGGCTGTTCCGCCCTACCGCTCTATCGGATCACCCGCATCATTCTAAGCGGTCAGGCGACGGCCCGAGGCGGCGCAGGAGATCGAGATCGACCTTGAGCTCCTGGAGCTTGGCCTGGACGGCGCGAATGTCGGCCTCCCGCGGGGGCACGCCGGCCTGCGCGGCCACCGCCGCCGCCACCCCGGCGGCCACGCCCGAGGCCATCGCGGTGCCTTGGTTACGAGTGTACACGTCCGCGTGGTGATCCACCGACAGGCAGCGGCCGGCGACGAGCAGGCCGTCGACCTCGCGGGGCAACAGACACCGGTACGGGATCTCGTAAACGAACATGCGGGCGATCATCTCGCGGGCCTCCACGTCTTGCGGCCCACCCTCCTTGCCGTCCGGCGGGTGGCCGCCCTGCTGGCGTGGATTCTGCTGGTTGGCGTCCACGCCCACGACGTCGTCGTAGTGGCACCCGGCAAGGATGTCATCCTCGGTCATGACGTATTCACCCCGGATGCGGCGGGTCTCCCGCACCCCAATGGTACTGGCGGAGTCGAGAATGAACGAGTTCGCAAATCCCGGTATCCACTTGCGGGCCCACGCGGCGAGCTGAATCATCTGGTGGCGCGTCTCGATCTCGGCCCGGGACAGGTCCTCTGCCTTGGTGCCGTCTACGCCGTAGATGCGCGTCGCGTTCACCGTCAGGACGCCGCGCTCCGGAAGCACGGACTCCACGCGGAAGTAGTAGCACTCCGGCCACAGCTCGCCGCGGGCCTTGCCCTCCTCGACCAGCTTGAAGAAGCCGAAGACACGGATCATGTGGTGCTCCAGATCCAGCATGCACTGGAGTGGATCGGGCGAGAAGTCCTCGGGGTGCGTCTTGACGTACTCGACCAACCGGGGCACGTCCACGCCCCCCATGCGGAAGATTAACGTCATCGGCCGCATCTTGCCGTCTGCCTCGCGGCCTTTGGTGTACGGGGCGCCCGCGCGCACGGCGACGTCGGCGTCGCCGCTGGCGTCGACCGTCACGCGGCTGAGAATGGCCTGGCGGCCCGATTTGTTCTCGACCACGATGCCCCGAAGCGTCTTCCCTTCCATGATCACATCGCTGACCAGGGTGTGGAGCAGGATCTCCACTCCGGCCTCCGCCAACATCTCGAGCGCGGTGACCTTGTACAGCTCGGGGTCGTAGACGACGAACTCGCCCGGGATGGCCCCGCCCCTGGCGATCAGGCGGTCGAAGAGCTCACGCACCAGCCCGCGCGACGCGGCGTAAGGCACGTAGAAGAGGTTCATCATCGCCGCGGTTCCCGTGCCGCCGAGCGATCCGAAGCGCTCGACGAGGAAGGTCTGCCCGTTGCTGCGGCCGGATGCCAGCGCCGCCATCACGCCGGCGATCCCGCCGCCGACCACGAGGACGTCCGTCGCGTGCGCCACGCCGATCTCCCGGACAGGCTCCGTGATCCTTCCCGTCTTGTCAATGCCGGCCGGCGCCATCGCCGCGCACCTCCCCGCGTTTCTGAGCTATTTCCGCCTACTTCAGCCGCCGAGCAGCCGGTCCACGATCGCTTCCAGGTCGGCGTACGCGTCAAAGCAGGCGTCCGGCCGGAGCCCGTTGTACGACACATTCTGCCCCCGGAAGAGCACGCAGCGCATTCCGGCGTTCCGCGCCCCCACCAGGTCGCGGGGGGGGTTGTCTCCCACGTAGAGGCACGATTCCGGCGCCACCCCGAGCGCGCTCATGGCCTGCGCAAACAGCCGAAGGTCGGGCTTCTTCACCCCTATCCGGGACGACAGGACCCGAACCGGGAAGAACCGGTCGAGATCGGCCATCGCAAGTTCGGGCTCTGTAAAGACCCACTGGGCATCGGAAATGAGCCCGAGCCGGTATTTGGTTCGGAGCCTCTCCAGAACCGGGTGGACGCCCGTAAAGGCGGCGAACTGCCGCCGGCTCAGCGACCGGAAGAAGACGGCCGCAGCCCGCGCGTCGGTGGCGTCGTCCCCCGGCTGGGCGCCGGGCGGGCCGTCGGCGCCGCTGGAATTCCGTCCCCGTGTGTGCTCGCTCAGGATCTCCTGAAACACGACGTGCACATCCACCTCGGGGAACTGCTCGGGGCTGCGTTCCAGATGGCTGCGCACCCGGTTCTTATACTCCCGCTGCAGTTCCTCGGGGCCGATCGCCGCCCCGAGATAGGCGAGCGACCGGGCCAGCGTGGCGTAGACCCACGGATCGTCCTCGTCGGTCCGGATGTCGAGCAACGTGCCGTAAAGGTCGAAGAACAGCGCCCGTCTCGGGTCGACGAGGCGCGGGGGGGCTTCGGGGATGGTCACAGGTGCAGGCCCCAGGTCAGGCATTCGTGGGCTTCCCACACCAGACGCCGTCGGTACGCCCAGTCCAGCCAGGGGTTGCGGGCGATCCGGAGTTCCGTCAGCCCCATGTAGAATGGGATCCGGTGCGTGATCTCCCGGAACGCCCCGTCGGGCGACGGGAAATGGCGCGCATACCGCTCCAAGAAAACCCGGATGAACGGCTCAGACGCGTCC
>VBAO01000256.1 GCA_005883865.1 Candidatus Segetimicrobium genomatis | reverse complement strand
ACCTTTGGGATCAGGCTGATCGGCATGGCCGAGACGATCTACGGCCTGGCGCTCATCCTGTTCATCATCTTCCTGCCCGCGGGAGTCTACGGCGGGCTCAGCGAGTGGATGCTCCGCCGGGCGTCGGCCCGGCCCCCGGGAGGCTCCGTCGGGGGGCGGGACCAGCAGAGTCTGACCAAATGAGGGCGCGGCCGTGCTTAGAGATGGCGGGACAGGGCGTCCGCCGTTTCCTTGCCGGGGATCACGGGGACGATTTCGAACGCGATGAGGTCAGACCACTCGACGACCCATCGCTGAAGGAGCGCGACGTCATCGCACTCCATCAACTGAAAGACCCGGCCCAGGCTGGCCTCGGTCCAACTGCCGACAAACGTGAGGCCGTCAGGGGTCATCCGCCCTTTGTCCCGAAACCGCCGATAGACGGCTTTCCCGTCCTGATTGCGGAGATGTTCGATGATCATGAACAACATGCCCTCACCCCCGACCCGGCTCATGCGACGTGCGCCAGGTAGCGCTCCTTGATGAGCCTCAGGAGGTCGTCCCCCGGCATCGCGTTGATGGCGCGGTTGAAAATTTCCACCTCGATCGGTCCCGCGTAGCCGGCGCCGTCCACCGCCTGCCTGAGCCGGCGTAACTCGATGACTCCGTCCCCGATCATGCCCCGCCCGAACAGGAGGTCCGGGAGCGGCACGATCCAGTCGTTGATGTGGAACCCGAAGATCCTCCGTCCCGCGCGGGCGATCTCCGTGTACACTGCCGGATCCCACCAGACGTGGTAGGCGTCCACGAGGACGCCGACCCGCTCGAGGGGATGACGCTCGGCGATCGCAGAGGCCTCCGCCAGCGTCGTGATGACCGACCGGTCCGCCGCGAACATGGGGTGCAGCGGCTCGACCCCGAGTCTCACGCCGCACTCGGCCGCATAGGGCGCCAGCTCGGCCACGGCCTCCTCGACCATCCGCCGCGCCCGGTCCAAGTCTCGGTCGGGCGCCGGCCCGCAGACGAGCACCAGCGTGTCCGTGCCCAGCCCGCGCGCCTCCTCGATCGCCCGCCGGTTGTCCTCGATCCGGTCCCGCCGCTCCCCGCGGCTTGCGGCGGGGAACCACCCCCCGCGGCACAGGCTCGAGATGGCGACCCCGGCGTCGCGGGCGGCCCGCGCGCTGGCGGCGACCCCAAACTCGGCCACCTTGTCGCGCCACAGCCCGATGTGGCGGATTCCGTGCCGGGCGCATCCGTCCACCGCCTGCCCCACCGTCCAGCGGGGGACCGTCATCTGATTGAGGCCCAGGCGCCCGTCCTCCGCCGGCGGCGTCATCGCGTCCCCTTATCGCCTGCTCCTCGCTCGAACCTCAGAGGGTCAGATCGGAGAGCTCGATTCGTCTGCCCTCGCGCCACGATCTCAGCCCGGCCTCGGCGAGTTGGACGCCCTTGGCCCCCTCCAGGAACGACCAGGGGAAGGGGTCTCCGCAGCCCACGTGCCGCAGGAACCGCTCCCACTGGACTTTGAAGGCGTTGTCGAACTGCTGGTTGTCCGGGACGTCCTGCCAGCCATCCCGGTACGCGACCGGGGCCGGCCGGTCGGGATCCCACACCGCCCGGACCGTGCCGGCCCGGTGTTGCACCTTGCACTGCCAGAGCCCCGCCACCGCGCTCCCCTCGGTCCCGTCGACCTGGAGGCTCAGCAGTTCGTCCCGGTACACCCGCACGCACCAGGACGAGGCGAAGTGCGCGATGATGCCGCCCTCCAGCTCGAACGCCGCATACGCGGCGTCCTCGGCCGTCGCCGCGTACGGCTCGCCGTGCTCGTCCACGCGCCGGGGGATATGCGTGGCGCCCACGCACCCCACCCGGCGGACCGTTCCGAAGAGGTTGTCGAGCAGGTACCGCCAATGCGGAAACATGTCGAGGATGATCCCGCCGCCGTCTTCCTTCCGGTAGTTCCACGACGGCCGCTGGGCGGGCTGCCAGTCCCCCTCGAACACCCAATAGCCGAACTCACCCCGCACGGAGAGGATCCGCCCAAAGAAGCCGGCGTCGATCAGCCGCTTGAGCTTCCGCATCCCGGGCAGGAAGAGCTTGTCCTGTACGATGCCGTTCTTGAGCCCCGCCTTGGCGGCCAGGCGCGCCAGCTCCAGGCAGGTCTCCAGGTCGTCTGCCAGCGGTTTCTCGACGTAGACGTGCTTCCCCGCGTCGATGGCCCGGCGGGTCGGCTCCGCGCGCGCCGACGTGACCTGGGCGTCGAAGTAGATCTGGGCCGCCGGATCCCCGAGACACGCATCCAAGTCGGTGCTCCACCGGGGGAGGCCAAACCGTTCGGCCAGCGCGGCGAGCTTCTGGGGGTTGCGGCCGAGGAGAAGCGGTTCCGGCCAGATCACGCCGCCGTCGCCCAGGGGCACCCCACCCTGCTCGCGGATCGCCATGATCGACCGCGCGAGGTGCTGGTTGGTCCCCATGCGGCCGGTCACGCCATTCATGATGATCCCGATCGTCTGCCGGGCCACGCTCAATCCTCCGCCGCGGAACTGGCACCGTGTTCTTCGCGATGTGAGGATGGGCGGTCCTTTCCATGAGCGCAAGGGTTTGGATGGCCTGACCTTGAAGGACCGCGGCGAGCCGATCTCAAGCGTCGCATGAGGTGCGGCCATACCGGAAAACGCGGGCGGCATTGACGGTCTGAGAGGGCTCCTCGTCACCATCGCCCGCCGGGCATATGCGCTGGGGCTGGCGTCCGGGGCCAGCGGCAACCTGAGCGCCCGGGTGCCCGGGGGGCCCGCCATCCTCATCAAAGCGACCGGGAAGTCGCTCGGGGATATGGCATCCGAGGACACCCTGCTGATCGATCTCGAGGGCAACCTCCTGGAACGCGATCGCCAGGCGCGGCGGCGGTCACTGCGCCCTTCCATAGAATGGCGGTTCCACACGGCCATCTACCGATGCCGCCCGGACGTCGGCGCGGTCGTGCATCTTCATCCCCCGCACGCGGCGGCGTTCGCCGCCCTGAAGGCCTTGCCGCCATTCCTGACGGACGAGGCCCGCACGTTCCTCGAGGGCAAGACCGCCCTGATCCCCCCAGCGCCGTCGGGATCCAGGGAACTGGCCGGGGCGGTCGTGGAGGCGTTTCAGGACCCCGCGAACCAGGCGGCGATTATTGCGGAGCACGGCACCATCACCGTCGGGCCCGATCTCTATGCGGCGTTCTATATGAGCCAGTATCTCGAGGACGCGTCCCGGACCGCGTGCCTGGTGAGGCAGCTGCGTGGTGTGAGCGACGGCCGAGATGGGCGCAGGGAGGTGCGTCGATCGGCCGCGCGGGGGCGCCGTCGCCGTTCAGGGTGAGCATCTCGCCACGAGGAGGACGCGCCGATGGACAAACTGAACGTGGGCATTTTGCTCTTCGACCAGGTCGAGGTGCTGGACTTCGCGGGCCCGTTTGAGGTCTTCTCGCGCACGCGGTTGGTGCCCGGGCTGGAGTCGCGCCGTTCCGAGGAAAGCGCGCCATTCTTCGTGTTTACGGTCGCAGCCACCCGTCACCCCATCAACGCGACCGCGGGACTGCAGGTCCTGCCCCGCTACGCGTTTGCCGATGCGCCGCCGATCGATATCCTGGTGGTGCCGGGCGGATTTGGCACGCGCGCCCTGCTGGCCGATGCGGGCGCGCTGGACTGGATCCGCCACGCCGGCAAAGGGGCCCGGCTGGTGACCTCGGTCTGCACCGGCGCACTCCTGCTTGCGAGCGCGGGCCTGCTCGCGGACCGGCGCGCGACGACCCACTGGGGGGCCCTCGATCTGCTGGAGTCGCTGGGCGGCGTTCGGGTCGATCGCGAGAAGCGTGTGGTCGACGACGGGGTGGTCACCTCCGCCGGCGTGGCCTCCGGTATCGACATGGCCTTCTATGTGGTCGAGACGCTGTTCGGGCGCGCGGTCGCCCAGGAGACCGCCCACTATATCGAGTATCCGCGCGCAGCGCAGCAATAATGCAGAGAAGACCGGCTCCGATGGCGCGCGGTCTCACCAAGCGGAAACCGGCAAAGGGCGCGGTTCGCGAGAAGACTGCGCTCGTCGAGAAGATTG
>VBAO01000255.1 GCA_005883865.1 Candidatus Segetimicrobium genomatis | reverse complement strand
CGCGAGAAACCAGGCCAGGCGGGTCATACGATCATCCCGTCCCGCATGCGCACCTGCCGGTCCGCGAGGGAGGCGAGTTCCGGGTTGTGCGTCACGAGCACCACGGCGAGGCCGTCGCGGCTGAGGTCCTGGAGCAGCCGGCCGATCTGGCGCCCCGTGGTCTCGTCGAGCTCTCCGGTCGGCTCATCGGCCAGGAGGAGGGCGGGCTGGGTGGCGACTGCCCGGGCGATCGCGACCCGCTGCATCTCCCCGCCGCTCAATTGTCCCGGACGGTGGTGGGCGCGGTCGGCGAGGCCGACGCGCTCGAGCGCGGCCCGGGCGCGGCGCCGGCGCTCCGGGGGCGGGACCCCCGCCTCCATCATCGGCACGGCCACGTTCTCCTCCGCGGTGAGCGTCGGGAGCAGAAAGAACCGCTGGAAGACGAGGCCCACATGGTGGAGCCGGATCCGGGCGAGCGCGGCATCGCCGAGCCGGTCCGTGCGCGCGCCGAGCAGGAAGACGCTTCCCGCGGTCGGCCGGTCCACCCCGCCCAGGAGGTAGAGGAGGGTGGATTTGCCGCACCCCGACGGGCCGGCGACCGCGAGGAGGGTGCCGCGCTCGACGGCGATCGTGATCCCGCGGAGCGCGTGCACCGGGCCGCCGGGCATCGGGTACGTCTTCGTGATGTTCTCCGCCCTGACGACCGCGAGATCGGGGTCGGTCACGACACGATCTCCCGGCGCAGGGTCGCCGCGATCCCCAACCGCCCCGCGACCGCCGCGGGATACGCCCCCGCGATCGCCCCGGTGGCGATCAGGAGGGCCGCCGTCCGCGCCACCGCCTGGGCCGTCAGCGTGAAGAAGTGCAGGCCCTCCGGCACCGCCGGGGCGGCGCGCAGGATCTGATCGAGGTAGTCCCCGATCGCCACGCCGAGTGAGAGGGCGCCCGGGAGCGACACGACCGACAGCGCCACCCCCTCGGCCACGACGAGCTCGACGATCCTGCCCCGGGTGAACCCCAGCGCCCTGAGCATCGCGATCTCGCCGAGCCGCTCCCCCACCGACAGCGTCACGATCGACGTAATGAGGAGCCCGGCCACGGCGATGCTGATCGTCCCGAGGATCAGGGAAAATTGGTTGAAGTAGGTCAGCCGGGCCGCCGCGCGGTCCAGGAACTGTTGGATGCTGAAGGCGTCGACGCGGGGATCCCGGGCGGTGATCCACCGGGCCAGCGACTCCGCGCGGGCGGGCTCGGTCATCCGCACGAGAATGAGCGAGGCGCCCGTCCCGCTCCGCCCCTGGAGCCGCCGCAGGACCGGGGACGGCACGGCCAGCGACCGTTGGGTGGGGAGGTCGAAGTAGAAGTCGGCGACGCCGACGACCCGGCAGGTCTCGACCGCCACAAACGCCTCCAGGGTGCGCCCGGGAGATCGCGAGACGATGAGCCGGTCGCCGATCCCGATCCCGTCCAGGCGCGCCATGTGCCGGTTGATGACCACGGGAACCCCGCCGTCCGCCCCGCCCGCGCCGGTGCGCCCCGCGGAGAGATCGGTCCCCTCGAGCACCGTGTACACGCCCGATCCCGGCGCGGGCACGCCCAGGGCGAACGTGGGGATCCGCCGGTCGCCCCGTCCGACGTACACATCGGTCCCAATGACGGGAACGGCGCCGGCGACCCCGGGCCGGGTCGCGATGGCCGCGGCCAGCCCGTCGGCGTCCGCGATCTGCGCGTCCCCGGAGAACGGGAGGGTGCCGCGGGGGACGACCCGGACGGCGAACCCGAGCCGGCTCAGCACCCCGCCGAGGCTGGCCCGAAGCCCCCCGGCCAGCATCGTCATGTCGAGCAGCAGGGCGCCCGTGATGCCCAACCCCAGGACCACCAGCGCCGTGCGCGCCGGGGTCCGCATGAGGGTGCGGACGGTGAGGAACGCAATCGGCTGCACGGAGCTTCCGGCTACCGCCCGACCTGGTCCAGCGGCGTCCGGCGGAGCAGCCGCCACGCGGCGACCGCTCCGGCGGCGACCCCGAGGAGCGCGGACAGGATCGTCGCCATGCCCACGAGAGGCGACGTGATCCTCGAGAAGACCAGGGCCGTGTCGAAGAGCCGCTGGTAGTAGGCGTTGATCCCCAGCGAGAGCAGGAATCCGAGGCCGATGCCGATCCCGCTCCCGAGCAGGGCCACGCCGGCGGCGACGAGCAGCATGGCGCCCGCCACGGTGCGCGGGGAGACCCCGATGAGGCGGAGGATCCCCGCCTGCTGCTGCATCGCCTCGCCTCGAAGGGTCATGATCGCAACGAGGAACACGCTGCTGGCCAGGATGGTCACGACCCCGATCGCCCGGTGGAACCTGGTGATGACCTCAAACGTGCTCGAGCTTTGCGCGGCGAGGTCGGTCGAAGTATAGGCGCGAAAGCCGAGGGACGCCGCGTTGAGCCGCTCGACGACCCCGGAGGCGGATGCGGGATCGCGGAGCCGCACCACGATGCTGTCGACCTGATCCCCCCGGCCGGCAAGCGCCTGAAGGTCGGGAAGATGCAGGCGGAATTCGATTTCCTCCTGCCCCAGTTCGGTCGGATACCGGGCCGGCCGGTACACCCGGACCACCCGGGCGGGGTGCCATGGGCCGCCCGGGCCGATCGCGAGGTCGATCTGGGCCCCCGGGCCGACCCCGAGGCGGCGGGCGGCGAGGTCGCTGAGGAACACCGGGGGGATCTCCGCCTGCTCCGACGCGCCTCCCGGCCCGGGCCGGACGGCGATCCACCCCCCGCCCACCCCCACCAGCAGCGCCACCGCGGCGGTGATGCGGCGGGCGCGGGTCATTCGGCGCGGCGGGCCAGCACCGCGTGCAGGGCCTGCGAGAGCCGGTCGTGCGTGACCGACAGATCCTCGGGGAGGACCTTCACCTCCCCGAGCACCGGCATGAAGTTCGTGTCGCCCACCCAGCGCGGCACCACGTGGAGATGCACGTGGTCGACGATGCCGGCGCCCGCGGCCCGGCCGATGTTCGCGCCGACGTTGAATCCCTCGGATCCGTAGGTGCCCCGGATCGCCTCCATCGCCGCGCTCGTGAGGTGGACGACCTCGAGGATCTCGTCATCCGCGAGCGCGCCCAGGTCGGCGACGTGGCGGTGGGGCACGACCATGAGGTGTCCGGAGTTGTAGGGGAAGGTGTTGAGGATGACGAAGGCCCGCGTCCCCTGGTGGAGGATGCGGTGTTCGCGATCGCGGCCGTCGTGGGGGAGCGTGCAGAAGATGCAGTCCCGGGGGGGCGGCCCCTTAATGTACTGGATCCTCCACGGCGCCCATAGGCGCTTCATCCTGCCCGGTTCCGCCTGAGATGGTCGAGCGCGCGCCGCGCGGCTGCCTGCTCGGCCTCCTTCTTGCTCCGGCCCTGACCCTCGCCGAGGATCCGGCCGTTCACCTCAACGGTCGCGACAAACGCCCGCTCATGCTCGGGGCCGCGCTGCCCGGTGATCCGGTACCGGGGGAGGCGCCGCTCCAGCTGCTGCACGAGCTCCTGGAGCTGGCTCTTGTAATCCGCCACCCCGTACCCCGAGTCGATGTACACCGCGCCCAGGACCGCTTCCAGGGCGTCGGCGAGCAGCCCGGGACGGCTCCGGCCGCCGCCCTTCTCCTCCCCGCGGCCGAGCATCACGTACCGTCCCAGGTCGATGTCCCGGGCCACGCGGGCGAGCGCTCCCTCGCTCACGAGGCCGGCGCGCAGCCGGGCCAGATCCCCCTCGAGCCGGCTCGGGAACATGCGGTAGAGGTGGTCGCTGATCGCCAGGTTGAGCACCGAGTCGCCGAGAAACTCCAGCCGCTCGTAGTTCTCGCCGTGGCGGCTCCGGCCTTCCGTCCCCGCGGATCCGTGAACGAGCGCGAGATGCAGCAACGACCGGTCGCGGAACCGCACCCCCAGCTTCTCCTCCAGTTCCGCCAGGAGCTTCCTCCGGGAGTGGGGCTGCGGCCCGGGCGGGCAGGTCTGACGTCAGGACGGCCTCCGGAGCACCACGATGGCGTTGTGGCCTCCAAACCCAAAGGCGTTGGACATCGCCACATCGATCCGGGCCGGCCGCGGGGTGTTGGGCACGTAGTCGAGATCGCACTCCGGATCGGGGTGTTCGTAGTTGATCGTCGGGGGCAGCATCCCCCGCTCGATCACCAGGGCGCAGGCGATCGCCTCGACGCCGCCCGCGGCGCCCAGGAGGTGCGAGGTCATGGACTTGGTGGAGCTGACGGGAACGCGGGAGGCGTCCGCTCCCCAGACGCGCTTGATGGCCATCGTCTCGAATCGGTCGTTGAGCTGGGTGCTCGTTCCGTGGGCGTTGATGTAGCCGACCTCTGCCGGTTGGATCCCCGCATCCTTGAGCGCGTTCCGCATCGCCCGCGCCGCCCCGTCGCCTTCCGGGTCAGGCTGGGTGATGTGGAAGGCGTCGGCGCTCGTCCCGTAGCCGATCATCTCGGCGTAGATCCTGGCCCCCCGGCGCGCCGCGCACCCCCACTCCTCGAGGAGGAGGATCCCCGCCCCCTCGCCCATCACGAACCCGTCCCGCTCCGCGTCGAACGGCCGCACCGCCCGGGTGGGCGCGTCGTTCCGGGTGCTCATCGCTTTCATCGTGCAAAAGCCGGCCAGGCTCAGGGGCGTCAACGCGGCTTCGCTCCCGCCGCAGATCATCGCATCCGCCTCGTCGTACTGGATGGCCCGCATGGCGTCGCCGATGGCGTGCCCGCCGGTGGCGCACGCCGACACGACCGAGACGTTGGGGCCCTTGGCGCCCGTGGCGATGCTCACGAGGCCCGCGGCCATGTTGATGATGATCATGGGCACGAAGAACGCGCTCACGCGCCCGGGGCCGCGCTCGAGCAGCACCTGGTGCTGCTCTTCCCAGGTCCGGGCGCCGCCGATCCCCGACCCGATGATCACCCCGACCCGCTCGGCGTTGTGCGGGGTGATCGCGAAGCCGCCGTCTTCGAGGGCCAGCCGCGTCGCCGCCATCGCGAGCTGCACGAAGCGGTCGTTCCGCCGGATCTCCCGGCGCTCCATGAAGCTCGAGGGGTCGAAGTCCGGGATTTCACCCGCGATCTGCGTCTCGTAGGCCGATGGGTCGAACGCGGTGATGCGCCGGACGCCCGACCGGCCCTCCATCAGGCCGGCCCAGAAGGGCTCCTTGCCGATGCCGATCGGGGTGACGACGCCGACGCCGGTCAACGCGACCCGTCTGCGCATCAGGCTCCCCCGCCGCCGGCCGTGCGGGGCCGGCGGCTATTCCTTTCTGACTTCGGCGTGGCTCTCGATGTACTTCGCCGCTTCGCCGACGGTCCCGATCTTCTCCGCTTCCTCATCCGGGATCTCCAAGGAGAACTCATCCTCCAATCGCATCACGAGCTCGACGACGTCGAGCGAGTCCGCCCCCAGATCCTCGACGAACCTCGACTGGGGCGTCACCTCGTCGGGCTCCACGCTGAGCTCGTCTGCGATGATCGACTTCACGCGTTCGAACACCGGCGCCGCCATTCCCTGATCACCCCCCTGAGTCCTACTTCATCACCAGCCCGCCGTCCACGTTCAGGATCTGCCCCGTGACATAGCTGGCTTCCTCCGACGCAAAGAACGCCACCGCCGCGGCCACTTCGTCGGGCTGCCCCGTGCGCCCCATGGGGATGTGATCGACGAAACGGGCCCGCTGGTCCTCCTTGAGCGTCGCCGTCAGCCCGGCTTCGATGTAGCCGGGGGCGACGGCGTTGACCGTGATCCCGCGGCCGGCCACCTCTTTCGCCACGGCCTTGGTGAACCCGATGACCGCGGCCTTCGAGGCGATGTAGTTCGCCTGGCCCGGGTTTCCGACCTCCGCGACGATCGAGCTGATATTGATGATCCGCCCCCACCGCTGGCGGAGCATGTCGCGCAGCGCCGCCCGGGTCAGGTAAAACGTCGCGTGGAGGTTCAGGGCCATGATCTCGTGCCAATCCTGATCGCGCATCCGGATCAGGAGCCCGTCCCGGGTCAGCCCGGAGTTGTTGACCAGGACGTCGAGCCGCCCCTTCCACCCGCCCGCTTCCTCGATCAACTGGCGACAGGCGTCCGGGTTGGTGAGATCAGCCTGAAGAATGGTGGCCGTTCCCCGGGCGTCCAGCACGCGCCGCATCGCGCGCTCGGCCGCGTCGGCGTTTTGGTGGTAGTGGATCACCACCCCGACGCCCTCGCGGGCGAGCCGGGCGGCGATGGCCGACCCGATCCCCCCGGACGCGCCCGTGACGAGGGCCACGCGTTCCGCGAGGCTCATCAGACCTTCTGACCGAGCAGCACGGCGACGGCCTCCTCGCGGGAGGCGCCGTCCTCGATGTGGGAGGTGGCGGCCGGCACCGTCTTGCGGATCATCGCGGACAGGGCGGTGCCGGGGCCGATCTCGACGAACTGCCGCACCCCGGCGTCGAAGATGGCCCGCACCGATTGCTCCCAGAGGACCGGGGACGCCACCTGGGCCAGGAGCGCGCGGCGAATCTCATCCGGGGCGCGCACCGGCTGCGCGGAGACGTTCGCCACGACGGGGATCTGTGCGGCGCGCATCGGCGTCCGTTCCAGCTCGGCCGCCAGCCGCTCCGCCGCCGGCCGCATCAGGCTGGTGTGGAACGGCGCGCTCACCGCGAGGGGCACCGCGCGCCGGGCGCCCATCGCCTGCGCGGCGGCCGCGACGCCTTGCACCGCGGGCGTGTCCCCGCCGATGACGATCTGCCCCGGGCAGTTGAAGTTCGCCGGCTCGACCACGCCGAGGTGGGCATGCGCGGCGCACAGCGCACGGATCTGGTCGGGGCCGAGCCCGATCACCGCGACCATCATCGTGTCCCGCCCGCGGGTGGCGTCCTCCATATAGAGGCCCCGGAGCCGCACCAGCCTGACCGCGTCCTCGATCTGGAGCGATCCGGCGCAGACGAGCGCGGCGTATTCCCCGAGGCTCAACCCCGCCGCGATCTGGGGGGTGGCGGGCAGCGCCGCGAGACAGGCGAGGCTGGCCGCCAGAATCGCGGGCTGCGTGTTGGCCGTGGCCCGGAGGGCGTCCTCCGGCCCTGTGGCGCACAGAGCGAGCAGGTCGAATCCCGCCGCGGCGCCGGCGCGCTCGAAGACCCGGCGCGATGCGGGAAACCGGCCGGCGATCTCGCAGCCCATGCCGACGTGCTGGGCGCCCTGCCCCGGAAAGACAGCGGCAAATCCGGAGCTCATGCCCGCCTCCGGATGCCGCCGCCCCACCGAATCGTGCAGGCCGCCCACGTGTACCCGGCGCCGAAGGTCACCAGCACGCCGAGGCCCCCGTCCCTGACACACCCGGCCGCCGCCGCCTCGTAGAGCGCAACGGGGATGGAGGCCGCCGACGTGTTGCCGTACCGCTGAACGTTGACGAAGAACTTTTCCATCGGGATCTTGAGCCGGCGCGCGGCCGACTCGATGATCCGGATGTTCGCCTGGTGCGGGATCACGAAGTCGACGTCCGCCGGCCCGAGATCGGCCTCCCGGAGCGCCTGGGCGGCCGCGTCGCAGAGCGCCCGCACGGCGAACTGGTACACCTCCGAGCCGTTCATGGCGATGTAGTGCTCCCCCCGCTCGATCGTCTCGTAGGAGGCCGGCCGCCGGCTCCCCCCCGCTTTCATCTGGAGGGCGTCTCCCCCCTGTCCGTCCCCTCCCAGGGTGAACGAAAGAAACCCGTCGCCCTTTCGGGCGGGCCGGAGGACCGCCGCCCCGCCGCAGTCTCCGAAGAGCACGCAGGTCGCGCGGTCGCGCCAGTTGGTGATCCGGGAGAGCGTTTCCGCCCCGACCACCAGCACCGTCTCGGCCTGCCCCGAGACGATCGCCCCGTGGGCGACGCTCAGCCCGTAGACGAAGCTCGAGCAGGCCGCCGAGACGTCGAGGCATCCCACGGTCCGGGTTCCGAGCCGCTTCTGGATCAGGCACGCGACGTTCGGAAAGACCATGTCCGGGGTGGTGGTCCCGACGATGATGAGGTCGATCTCCGCGGGGCCGATGCCGGCCGTTTCCAAGGCCTCGCGCGCCGCCCCGTATGCCAGGTCGGAACTGGCCTCCTCGGGGGCGGCGATCCGCCGCTCCTCGACCCCGGTGCGGGACCGGATCCATTCGTCGGTCGTGTCGACCGTGCGCGCCAGTTCGGCGTTGGTCAGGATCCGTCCGGGAAGGTAGCGGCCTAGACCGACGATCGTGGATCCTTGGCGCACCGCTCCCCCCCTTGGGCGTTGTCGTGCGCGATGCGGGCCGGGATCGCGCCGGGCGTGGTCACAGCTCGGGAGACCGCGAGAGGGGAAGCGGCGCCTGCCCCCGGGTCCCGGCGCTCCCCTCCCGCGGCCCATCCTCCGCGGGCGAAGCCAGGGCGTCCAGGGGGGCGAGTTGGAGGTCGGCCCGGATCGTCTCCACCATGCGGGCGCGGACCGATTCCGCGGCGAGCGCGATGGAGCTCCGGATCGCCTTCGCCTTGGAGCTTCCGTGGGCGATGATGCAGATCCCGTTGACCCCCAGCAGCGGGGCGCCTCCGTACTCCGTGTAGTCCATCCGGCGCGCTAGCGCGCGGAGCCGGGGGGTCGCCAGGGCCACCCCCAGACGGACGAGCAGGCCGCGGCTGA
>VBAO01000254.1 GCA_005883865.1 Candidatus Segetimicrobium genomatis | reverse complement strand
CTGGTTCATCTCGATGAGGTCGTTGAGGGCATCGGCGATTTTCCCGCCGATGCCGGTCCAGTCGACGGGGAGCCGGACGGAGAAGTCGCCTTTATTGACCGCCGTGATGACCGAAAGGAGCAGGCTGGTGTCCAGGGTCGACTGCTCATTGGGTATGACGTTGGGCATGACCGTCTCCTTCCGAGAATTGGGTTTCATGGCGTCGTCATCGATCGAGTCGTCATCGATCGACGGGAATGAAGAAACAGGCCGGAGGCGCCGCGATGCCTCGGAGCCGGCGCGCATCTCTCAGCAAACGACCCGGCGTCGCTCCGTCGACCGCGGCGCTGTGGGCCCGCTTCCTTAACATCAACATCGGCCTCAACGCCAGTTTATGCCCGCTTAGAACTGCCTGTAGACGTAGTGCTGACACTGTGGGCGGACTCCTCTGGGCGGCGTCTGTCCAGGTAATACCTTACGGTGATTGCCCTTAGGGGGGCCCTTGAAAGTGAGGGGAGGACGTCCCGATTGACGGAGTGGGGTTTGTGCCGTAAAACTTAGTCTAGGAATGAATGAGCGTCAGCGAAACGCGGCCTTCAAGGAGGGGTACTGGACCGGGCGGCTCGACGGGCTGCTGGACCGCCCCCTGGGCGATGCGGTCGCAGGGCTCCGCCGGCCGGGCACCCCCACGTACGACTACAGCCACGGCTACGTGATCGGCTACCGGGATTCCCAGCTAGAAACGATAGAGGGTGAAGGGAGGCGGAGGCCAGACCTCGAGGGAAGCGACCTCGGACGGCGCACTGATCCCGGCCTGCCGCGCTCCCCTTCCGAATCCAGCCTGCTCCTCTTCGTCCCCATAGCGATCCACCCCATACCGATTCGCCCGCGCGGTCCTCCGGACTGGGGAGGAGGGCGCCGTTCCTTGGAACGCGAACGGCTCAATGGTGCCGCCCTCTTTCCGCGTTGGCAGGCCCTAGGCCGTGCGCTACCTGCTGCGGCGCCTGGTGTGGATGGCCGCTGCGCTGCTGGGCGTCTCGGTGCTGATCTTCCTCCTGGTGCGCCTGCTTCCCGGGACCATCATCGACATCCTCGCCGGCACCGAAGGACAGTTGAGCCGCGAGCAGCGCCTGCAGATCCTGCACAGCTTTGGGCTGGACCGGCCGCTGCCGGTCCAGTATGTCCTCTGGGCATGGAACCTGCTCCACGGCAACCTCGGGTGGTCCTTCCGCACGAGCCAGCCCGTCGCCCCGCTGCTCGTCTCCCGCCTCCCGGTCACCGTGGAGCTCGCGATGCTCAGCGCCGCCTGCGTGACGCTCCTCGGCCTGCCGCTCGGGATCGTGGCCAGCGTGACACGCAGCGTCCGGCTCAAGGGTTTCGTCCAGGTCGTCGGCCTCCTGGGGCTCTCGATCCCGAACTTCTGGATCGCGCTCGCGTTGATCATCCTGGCTTCGTACGCCTTCCGCTGGGGCCCTGCGCTGATCTACGTCCCACCGTGGCAGGACCCCTGGGTGAACGCGCAGCAGATGTTCCTCCCGGTTTTGTCCCTCGCGCTCGGGCTCGCCGCGGTCGTGCTCCGGATGACGCGCTCCTCGATGCTCGAGGTCCTCGGCCAGGAGTACGTCAAGGTCGCGCGGGCGAAGGGCCTCGCGGGCCGGACCGTGCTGATGCGGCACGCCCTCAGGAACGCCCTGATCCCGATCGTCACGGTGCTGGGCCTGCAGACCGGCTTCCTGCTGGGGGGCGTGGTCATCAACGAGGAGATCTTCGGGCTCCCGGGGCTGGGGTGGACGCTCCTGAACGGCGTGTACCAGCGGGACTACCCGGTCGTCCAGGGGGCGGTGATGCTGTTCGCCGCCACCTTCGTGATGATCAACCTGCTGGTCGATCTCGCGTACACGTACCTCGACCCGCGGATCCGATTTCAGTGATTCGGGCCGGGCAGGGCGTTCAAGCGTTGCGCGGGAGGATCGCCCGGCCCGGCGCCGGCCGGCGCACGGAAGGCCCGTTCGGCCTGGCGCGGCGGAGCCCGGTGGCTGCGGTGGGGGCCGGGGTGATCGCGATCGTGGTCCTCCTGGCGCTCGCGGCGGACCTGATCACCCCGCACGGCCCGGTCGCCCAGATCGCCTCCCCGCTCCTCCGGCCGGGCCACGGGTTCATCGCCGGGACCGATGAGCTGGGGCGGGACGAGCTCAGCCGGCTCATCTTCGGCGCGCGCGTCTCCCTGTACGTCGGGGTCCTGGCGGTCTCCATCGCCCTGGCGGGGGGCGCGTCCACGGGCATCGTGGCCGGATTCTACGGTGGCTCGCTGGACAACGCGCTGATGCGCGCGATGGACATCCTGTTCTCGCTGCCGGCGATCGTCCTCGCGATCGCGATCACCAGCATCCTCGGGCCGAGCCTCACGAACGCGATGATCGCGATCGGCATCGTGTACGCGCCGACGTTCGCCCGCATCGCGCGCGGGCCGACCCTCGCGGTGATGAACCTGGCGTACATCGAAGCGGCGCGGGCGATCGGGGCGCCGAACTGGACGATCATCCTGCGCCACGTCCTGCCGAACGTGTCCGCCCCGCTCCTGGTCCAGACGACGGTGTCCCTGTCGACGGCCATCCTCACCGAGGCCGCGCTGAGCTTCCTGGGCGTCGGGACCCAACCCCCGACGGCCTCCTGGGGCCTGATGCTCAACGCCGCCCGTCAGTACATGCTGATCGACCCGTGGATCGCGATCCTGCCCGGGGTGGCGATCGCGCTGACCGTCCTCGGCTTCAACCTGCTCGGGGACGGCCTGCGCGACCTCCTCGACCCGCGGATCCCGACGATGTGACCGCGGCCGATCTACCGCGCGGCGGCCAGCGCCTTTCCCAGGCGCCGGTTGAGCGCGCTCAGGATCGCGCGGGACACCGCGATCTGGGGGTCGGAGGCGCTCGCGCTGCCGACCAGGCGCTCGGAATCGGCGGCGCTGATCAGCACCGCCACGGCGACGGTCTCCTGCTCGGACGGGGTCAGCGTGAGATCGTCGAGCAGATACCCCGGGCCCTCGCCCACCGCCTCAGCGATCGCCTGGAGGGTCGCCTCCGCGACGAGGAAGGGCGCGCCGTGCCCGAGGATGCGCGCCGACGCCGTTCCCCGCACCGCGCGGCCGCGGAGGCTCAGTTCCACCACCGCCGTGCTGCCCTGGGAGTCCCGGCCGACGGTCGCGCGCTGCAGCCTGAGGCGCGCCTCGTCCGGCGGCGGGCCGGAGTCGTCGTCGGGCCCGGCGCCGTCCTCTTCCCGCCGGCTGTGGTGGACGATGCCCCGCCCCGATTCCTTCGCCAGCGTGGACCCCCGGCTCGCGAGCGTCAGCAGGTCTTCCACGGTCGACGCGATGTGCGCCGCCGTGCGCCGCTCCGCCCGGCGGCCCCCGGCAAATCCGATCGCGACGGTGACCCGCTCCTCGGTCCCGTGGATCTCCACCGGCAGGCTCACCGCATCCCGGAGCCGCTGCGCGAGGGCCCGGGCGTCCTCGCTCCGCCTCGTCGTCGCCACCGCGAACTCGTCGCCCGCGTACCGGCAGAGCAGGTCTGTCGCCGGATCGACCTGGCTGGCCAGCAGATGCGCCACCGACCTGATGATATCGTCGCCGACGACATGCCCGAGCGCCTTGTTGACGATCCTGAAGTTGTTCAGATCGATGAAGAGGACCGCGACCTCCCGGCCCCGTTCGAGCGCGGCCATCGCCCAGTTCCGGAGGGCGGTGGCCCAGGGGAGCCCGGTCAACGGATCCCGCTCCTGGCTCCGGGCCTCGAGGACGGCCGTCAGGGTGATCAGGCCGACGAGACGGTCCCCTTCGACCACGGGCAGGACGTCGGCGTGCTGCTGGGTGAGGAGATCATAGGCCTGCCCGATCGGGAGGTCGGGGCGGGCCGCGGCGATGTCGGCGGCCCCGACCTCGCCCACGGTCCGGTACAGGGGCTGGCGAAGCAGACGGATCGGGGTGACAAACCCCACCAAACGGTCGCCCTCGACCACAGGCAGCCCGGCCTGGCCATGGGTGCGGATCTGGTCGATCGCCTCACCGACGGTCGCCGACCGCCGCACCGTGGCCGGGGCCTGGATCATCAAGTCGGCGACGGTTTTGGGCGATTCTCGCATGACCGTGACTCCCCCCCGCACACCCTTCGGTGCAATCATGGGGAGTCCTAGCACCGGATGGGCGCCCTCTTTCCCCTAAGGTATCATCGGGCTTTGGCGGCCCAGACGCCACCCCTCGAACGAATGGATTTTTCGCGTCAACCAGGCAGGTCTCCGGGCGTGGAGATGTGTGTATATGGTATACGGTGCGTAGGATGGAGATCCCGAGGGCGGCCGGATGTGGCACGGATCGAAACGTCCTCCGCTCGTGGATAATGCGTACATCCATTCGCCATTCGAATGATGATACTCCTCAATCGAACGAATGGTCCCTGCGGAGTGTAGGGCCGTCGGCGTAAGGGGGACAGGCAAAGCGCGATGGGCAGGGCTTCCAAGGGTCAGACAGCGACAAAGAGGCGAACGCTCCCGCGGGGGTGGCGCCTGTTCGTCCAGGGCCTCCATGACGGCCCGCTGCAGATTGCGATCGCAGCCAAGATCCGGCTCCACGCGATCCGGCGGGGGATGGAGGATCCCGCGGCGGCCAAGGGGCTGGATGAGGCCATCGCGCTCGTGGGCCAGGTCATCACCGCGATGCGGACGCTGCTCAACGGCCGGGGCCAGCCCTCGGGATCCGACGATTCCCTCATCGAGCACCTGCGGCGGGCGGCGGAGCGCTGGGCCGAGGTGACCGGCATGCGCGTGCACTTCAGTTTCCCCAACGGGGCGCCGGCGAACGCTCCGGCGTTCTCCGGCGAAACGCTGGAGATCGTCGAAGACGTCGTGGGCGAGAGCATCGTCAACGCGTGGAAACACGGCAACGCGACCCAGTTGTCGGTCAGCTGCGAGCCGCACAACGGAGGCATGCTCCTGACCCTGCAGGACGATGGCTCCGGCTTCCCGGCCGCCGAACCTTCGGTGGAGGAGGGCGCGAAGATGGGGCTGCGCCTCCTGCGCTCACGCGTGACCGAACTCGGAGGATGGTTCGACATCCGCTCAGGGCACGGCGGCGGCGCCGTCGTCAAGACCTGGCTCCCCCCGCACTCCACGTCCCTCGACGGACCCGAGTAACCGCAGCAATCCCCAGATCCTCCCACCCCCATCGCAGGGGGGGATGCGTTCGCGGTCGAACACGAGGGTATCCGCTCAACCA
>VBAO01000253.1 GCA_005883865.1 Candidatus Segetimicrobium genomatis | reverse complement strand
GGGGTGAGCGTATGAGCCATGAGCCATCCGCAACGACGCGGCCGGTCACCTCGTGGATCGGGCGCCCCCTCAGACGGCGCGAGGACGCGCGGTTCCTCAAGGGCCAGGCCCGGTACGTCGACGACCTCACCCTCCCGGGGATGACCCACCTCGTCGTGGTGCGCAGCTCGGTCGCCCATGCGCGACTCCACTCCGTGGACGTCGAGCCGGCGCGCCGCCTTCCCGGCGTCGTGGCGGTCGTGACCGCGCGCGACCTCGCCGGCCAGGTGCATCCCCTCCCGGTCAACGTGCCCGAACCCGCGCGCGTCGCGCAGGTCCCCCACCCCGTCCTCGCCGGAGCGGTCGTACGATACGTCGGCGAACCGATCGTGGGGGTCCTGGCCGAGAGCCATGCGGCGGCCGAGGACGCCGCGCACCGGATCGAGGTGCAGTATGATCCCCTGCCGGCGGTCACGGACGTCCGCGCCGCGCTCGCCGGGACCGTGCGCCTCCATGACACGGTGGAGGACAACGTCCTGATCCGCCTGTCGCGGGGGAGCGGCGACGTGGACGCCGCGTTCCGAAGCGCCGATCGCGTGGTGCGTGAGCGCTTCCATCTTCCCCGCATCGTGGCGGCCCCCATGGAACCCCGGGGGGCGATCGCCGCGTACGACCGTCCCACCGACCTGCTGACGCTCTGGGTCTCGGCCCAGGACCCATACCGGCCCCGCGCTCAGGTGGGCCGGGTCCTTGGCAGGTCCGAAGACCGGATCCGGGTCGTGGTCCCGGACGTGGGCGGCGCCTTCGGCAGCAAGGGCAACCTGGCCCCCGAGGTCCTGCTGGCGGCGTGGCTCGCCATCAAGACCGCGAGACCGGTCAAATGGGTCGAGGCCCGCCGCGAGAATTTCATGGCCGCGAATCAGGGGCGGGGGATCGACGCCGAGGTCGAGGTGGCGGTCGACCGCCGGGGAAAGATCACGGCGTTGCGGGGCACGGTGATCGCCGACGTCGGGGCGTACCTCTACCCGAGCACCACGGTCCCGCCGTCGAGGGTCGCGGACCTCATGACGGGCGCCTACGACATCCCGGCGGCAACAGTCGACCTGGTCGGGGTCGCTACCAACAAAGCGCCCACGGGACCGTACCGCGGGGCGGGCCGGCCGGAGGCGGCGTATATCGCCGAGCGCATGGTCGACCGCGTGGCCGGCGAGTTGGGGCTCGACCCGGTGGAGGTCCGGCGCCGCAACCTGATCCCGCCCGACCGCTTCCCCTACCGGACGCCGCTCGGGGCGATCTACGACTCCGGAGACTACGGACGATCGATGGACCGGGCGTGTGAGCTCGCCGAGTATGACCGCTGGCGCGGGGAGCAGCGCAGGGCACGAGCCCAGGGACGGTTCGTGGGTATCGGCGTGGCGACGTACATCGAGCCCGCGGGCAGCCAAGTGTGGGAGACCGCGGCGGTCACCGTCACTCCCGAGGGGCGGGTCCAGATCCGGACCGGATCGACGGCCCACGGTCAGGGGCACGATACCACCTTCGCCCAGATCGCGGCGGAGGCGCTCCAGGTCCCGCTCGAGATGATCTCGATCGAACAGGGCGACACGGCGCGGATCCCCAAGGGCATGGGAACCTTCGGCAGCCGGTCGGTCACGATCGGCGGGTCCGCGCTGTGGGGCGAGGTCGAGAAGATCAAGGCCAAGATGACGAAGATCGCCGCCCACCTGCTCGAGGCCCGCGACGGCGACATCCGCTGGGGCGGGGGCCGCCTCCATGTCCAGGGGATGCCCGCCCGCGCGCTCGCCTTTCAGGACGTCGCGGCCGCCGCCTACGATTCCGTCCGCCTCCCCCCCGGCACCGAGCCGGGGCTCGAGGCCTCGGGCACCTTCTCCCTCTCGGGCATGGTGTACCCGTCCGGCGCCTACGTCGCCGTGGTGGAGGTCGATCCCCCCACCGGGCGGGTGCGCATCCTGAAGCTGGTGGCGGTGGACGATGCGGGACGGATCATCAACCCGTTGCTCGCCGAAGGACAGGTGATCGGCGCGGTGGTGCAGGGCCTGGGGCAGGCCCTGACCGAGGAGGTCGTGTACGATGACGCAGGCCAGCTGCTGACCGGCACCTTTACCGACTACGCGCTGCTGCGGGCGGCCCACGCCCCAGAGCTGGCCACCGAGTTTCTCGAGACCCCGTCCCCCCTGAACCCGCTGGGCGCCAAGGGGATCGGCGAGGCCGGCACCGTCGGGGCTCCGCCCGCCATAGCCAACGCCGTCATCGACGCCCTCGCCCCCCTCGGCGTGACCACCATCGACCTGCCGCTCACCCCGGAAAAGCTCTGGCGGCTCGCCGGCGGGGTCACCCGGAGCCCGTAGAGGGTGCCCGGCCTGCGGGAGCCATCGAGGAGATTGTCGCTCTTCCGCCCAATTGAGACCCCTGCACGACCCGGACCGCCGCCGGTGCGGGTCTAGCGCCTCCGGTCAGGGGGCAATACAGTGTTTGAGTTTGCGGCAGTTCTCGCGAGGAGGAGGAAGCGATGGTTGTGGGACCCCGAATCGAAGATTCGCCGCTCACAAGAGTCCGGGTCGAACCACCCGAGGGAGGCATCACGGTCATCCCCGTCCCGCGAGTCATCGAGATGTACAGCGTGAGCGAGCGGGAGCTCGAGCAGATCGCGGGGGCTTCCGGTGCGTCCGCCTTCCACTCGGTGTTCTTCGGGATCACGTTCGGAGCCGCGATGGCGTTGCTCATCTCGATATTGCTCTCGGAACTGCCCAACCGGACGTTCGCGCTGGTATGGGCCCTCTTCGTGCTGACCCTCGCGACCATCTTCTTCGGAATCCAGGCGATCCGCACGCACCGGGAATCGGGGCGGGGCTTCCGCACGATCAAGACCGAGAGCCGGAGCCTCTCCACCGAGGACTGACCGGCAGGAAGCGTCCTCCCCTTCCCGGTACCCTCCTCCTGCTGGATCTTCATGCCCGGACGGAGGGCCTGTGCGCGAACGCATCCTCCAATCGTGGAGCGGCGGGAAGGACAGCTGCCTGACGCTCGCCGAGCTTCTATCAGACGGCACCTGGTCGGTGGCCGCCCTCGTCACCACGGTCACCGAAGGCTACGAGCGGGTCAGCATGCACGGCGTCCGGCAGGCCCTGCTCCGCGAGCAGGCCGCCGCGCTTGGGCTCCCCCTCGAGGTCGTCTACATCCCGCAGAACGCCACCAACGAGATCTACGAGGCGCGGATGGAGGAGACGTTCGCGCGCTACCGGTCCCTGGGGGTCGCCACGATCGCGTTTGGCGATCTCTTCCTGGCCGACATCCGGCGCTACCGGGAGCAGTGGCTCGCGCGGGCGGGGATCCGGCCGGTGTTCCCGCTCTGGATGCGCGACACCCGCGACCTGGCCCGGCGGTTCGTCGACGAGGGGTTCGAGGCGGTCGTGACCTGCGTCGACACCAGGGTGCTCGATCGCGGATTCGCGGGCCGGCGGTTCGATCATGCGCTCCTCGCGGATCTCCCCGACACGGTCGACCCGTGCGGCGAGAACGGAGAGTTCCATACCTTCGTCCACGCGGGGCCCATCTTCCGTGAGCCTCTTCGGATCGCGAGCGGGGAGGTCGTGCAGCGGGAATCGTGGTGCTTCTGCGACCTCGTGCCGGTCTAGAGCATCCTAGACCGGTGGCGGCAGCGAGACGAGCAGGCCGGCGAGGGTCAGAACGCTCAGGAGCAAGGCGGCCTCCGCCGTCCACCACAGGCTGCGCCGGTCGGCCGGCGCGCGAGCGGCGGCGAATGCGAGCAGTAGAACCGCCACGATGACGCAGAGCTTCGTCAGTAACGTCCGCCCGTAGGCGGTGGCGAAAAGATCGCGCAGGCCGGTGAGATGCTGGAGAGCCATCACCGTCCCACTAACGATGAGTAAGACGAGCGAGAGCGTGGCGATCCGGGCGGCGCGCGCGGCGATCGGTGCACGGTATCCGGCGACCCCGGACGTCCGCCACACCGCCAGCACTCCCATCAAGCCGCCGACCCATGCACCCATCGCCGCCTCGTGCAGGGTGTTGACAGCGAGCCCCAACCAGGGCGGGCGCGTGCCGATCGCGTGGGCCGCCTCGCCGTCGACGAGGGCCACGGCCAGGCCGAGCAGCAGGGCGGGCGAGGTCGTGCGGGTGTCGCCCGCGCGGGCGTTCCGCGCCGCGCCGATGAGCACCCAGAAGAGGACGGCGCCGCCCAACCGCTGCGCCAGCACGCGGCCGAAACTCGAGTCCAAGGCGCCCCACACCACCTCAGGATCGAGCGGCCCGCCGCCTCCGGCGCCCAAGCTGGCGGCCTGGGCCAGCAGGGCGACCGGCTCCGCGATCAGGAGCACGAGGACCCCGGCGCCGATGAGCCGCCAGATCCGGCGTTCCACCCGTTGATCGGCCGCGAGCGCCAGCGAGACGAGCACGGTCTGCCGGAACGCGAGTAC
>VBAO01000252.1 GCA_005883865.1 Candidatus Segetimicrobium genomatis | reverse complement strand
TGCCGTGCGGGGCGTGTTCACCCTGGGCGCGGGCGGCGCGATCAATCCGCCGGCCGACACCGTGACGGTGCGACTGGGGAGCGCGTCGATCACGATTCCGGCGGGCTCGTTCCAGAAATGGACCGACCAGGAGGATGTCGTTTTTTTCTTCTTCAAGGTGCTGAACGACGTGCCCGTTGAGGGTCTCATCGTTCCCCTCGGCGGCAACCGGTTCGCGTTCGAGATCGGCGCCGCGGGAGTCTCCGGCCTGCCCGGCGCGAACCCGGTGACGGTGATGCTGACCATCGACAACAACACCGGCCGCGCGACGGTCAACGCGGTCTTCGAGGGAGGCGGCACGTGACCCCGACATCGGGGACCCTTTGTGGGCGCGAGGTTCGCCCGTCGGTGACGGCGTTTTCGGCGCGATTCGGCATTTGACACGACCCGGCACCCGCTGTATACTACTGCTTCGGGTCGCAGCATAGGCGCTTATCGTGGACATTGAACGCCTCCGCGCCGCCCCGCAGCGGGTCATCGGCACAAATCAGACGTCCAAGGCGATCGATCGGGGCCGCGCGCGGGTCGTCTTCGTCGCCCAGGACGCGGACCGGCGGGTGACGGAGCCGGTCCTCCGGGCCGCCCGGGAACGCGGGGTCGAAGTCGTCGAGGTGGATTCGATGGCGGTCCTGGGCCGGGCGTGCGGGATCGCGGTGGGAGCGGCGGTCGCAGCGATTCTCGACTCGATCGAGCGCGCGCGGGAGCAGTAGACGGGGGCAGCATCCCTTATAATGCGCCGCAGGGTGCCGGCTTCGGCACCGCGTATGGCGCATGCCGAACAGCATACAGCCTAGCATGCGATAACCCGGCCGGAGGCGCCGCGCAGGGCGCGCGCTCCGGTCGCCGGCATCGTCATTCCCCCCTCACGCGGGACAGCGGCCGCGCTCGGGGGTGTCGTGCGCGCACGAAACCGGTCCAAAGGAGGAGCATGGTGCCGACGGTCAGCCAGCTGGTGCGGTTGGGACGGACGGCCGGGATCTCCAAGAGCAAATCACCGGCGCTGGGCTTGAGCCCGCAGCGGCGGGGGGTCTGCATTCAGGTGAAAACGACGACCCCGAAGAAGCCGAACTCGGCGCTGCGGAAGATCGCCCGGGTCCGCCTGACCAACGGCATCGAGGTGACGGCCTACATCCCCGGGATCGGCCACAATCTCCAAGAGCACTCGGTCGTCCTCATTCGAGGGGGCCGGGTGAAGGATCTCCCGGGGATCCGGTACCACATCATCCGGGGGACCCTCGACGCCGCCGGCGTGGCGGATCGCAAGCGCGGCCGGTCGAAGTACGGGGCGAAGCGCCCCAAGCCGGCGGGGTAGTCCGATGCCGAGGAAGGGAGCGGTCGCGCGCCGTCCCACCTGGTCGGACCCGGTGTTCGGGAACCAGACGGTGGGCCGGCTGATCAACAAGGTGATGACCCGCGGCAAGAAGAGCGTGGCGGAGCATATCGTGTACCAGGCGCTGGACCAGGTCAAGCAAAAGAGCGGCAAGGAGCCCGTGAAGATCCTCGAGCAGGCGCTCCACAACGTCATGCCCGTCCTCGAGGTCCGGCCCCGGCGCGTCGGCGGCGCCACGTATCAGGTCCCGGTCGAAGTGCGGCCGGACCGCAGGGTGTCGCTCGGCATGCGGTGGCTCGTGCAGTACGCGCGGGCGCGCGCCGGGAAGACGATGCGGGACAAGCTGGCCGCCGAGATCCTGGAGGCCAGCAACAACGCGGGCGCCGCGGTGAAGCGCCGCGAGGACACGCACAAGATGGCCGAGGCCAACAAAGCCTTCGCCCATTACCGCTGGTAGTCCCAGGCCCGACGTCGTTCGTTGGAGGATCCGTGGCCACGCAAGTGGAGATCAAGAAGCCGACGATGAGCGAGCGCACACCCCTCAACGTCATTCGCAACATCGGAATCGTCGCCCACATCGACGCGGGCAAGACGACGACGACCGAGCGCATCCTCTTTTACACCGGGCGCACGCACCGGATTGGAGAGGTGGACGAAGGGTCGGCGACGATGGACTGGATGGTGCAGGAACGGGAGCGGGGGATCACGATCACCTCCGCCGCGACGACCTGCCAGTGGCGCCACCATACGATCAACATCATCGATACCCCCGGGCACGTGGACTTCACCGCCGAGGTGGAGCGGTCGCTGCGGGTCCTCGACGGCGCGGTGGTCGTCCTGAGCGCCGTCGAAGGGGTGCAGCCCCAATCGGAGACCGTGTGGCGGCAGGCCGACAAGTACACGGTGCCCCGTGTCGTCTTCATTAATAAGATGGATCGGACCGGCGCCGATTACCTCCGGACCCTCGAGATGGTGCGGGACCGCCTGGGGGCCCGGGCCGTCCCGCTGCAGGTCCCGATCGGCGTGGAGGACAGCTTCGAGGGGATCATCGATCTCATCCGCATGAAGTCGATCATCTACACCGACGACCTGGGCACCCGGAGCGACGTCACCGAGATCCCCGACCCCCTGCGCCCCCGGGCGGACGAATTTCGCGAGAAGCTCGTCGAGGCGGCCGCGGAGCTCGACGACGCACTGGCGACGAAGTATCTCGAGGGCACGCCCCTCGGGGAGGACGAGATCCGGGCCGCTCTGCGCAAGGGGACGATCTCGGCGAAGATCGTCCCGGTGCTGTGCGGGGCCTCCTTCCGCAACAAGGGCGTCCAGCCCCTCCTCGACGCGGTGGTCGATTACCTCCCGTCCCCCCTCGACATCGCCCCAGTGGAGGGCCGGAATCCCAAGCGCGATGCCACCGAGCAGCGCCTTCGTGGGCAAGCTGACCTATTTCCGCGTCTATTCGGGCACGCTGCGCGCGGGGTCGTACGTATACAACGCCACCCGGGACGCCAAGGAGCGCGTCAGCCGGATCCTCCAGATGCACGCCAACCACCGCGAAGACATCCCGGAGGTACTGGCGGGCAACGTGGTGGCGGCGGTGGGACTCCGGGAGACCACGACCGGGGACACGCTTTGCGATGAGGCCCACCCCATCATCCTCGAAACGATCAAGTTCCCCGAGCCCGTCATCTCGGTGGCGGTGGAGCCCAAGACCCGGGCGGATGAGGAGAAACTCGGGGCCGCGCTGGCCAAGCTGGCGGAAGAGGATCCCACCTTCAAGGTCCGGTTCGACAACGAGACCGCGCAGACGATCATCTCCGGGATGGGCGAGCTGCACCTGGAGATCATCGTCGATCGCCTGCTGCGCGAGTTCAAGGTCGACGCCAACGTCGGCAAGCCGCAGGTCGCCTACAAGGAGACCATCCGCAAGGCGGTCGAGCAGGAGTCGAAGTTCATCCGGCAGACCGGCGGGCGCGGACAGTACGGGCACGTCTTCCTGGAGGTGGAGCCGCTCCCGCGCGCGTCGGGAGTCGAGTTCGTCAACAAGATCACCGGGGGCGCGATTCCGCGGGAGTTCATCCCCCCCGTGGAAGCCGGCGTCCGGGAGGCCGCCGCCGGCGGCGTGCTGGCCGGCTATCCCATCGTGGACGTGCGCGTCATCCTGACGGACGGGTCCTTCCACGAGGTCGATTCCTCCGAGATGGCGTTCAAGATCGCGGGCTCGATGGCGTTCAAGGCCGCCTGCGAGAAGGGACGGCCGGTCCTGCTCGAGCCGATCATGAAGGTCGAGGCGGTGACCCCCGAGTCCTACATGGGCGATGTCATCGGCGACCTCAACGCGCGCCGGGGGCGCATCTCGACGATGGAGCAGCGGGGCCCGCTCCGGATCATCACCGCGGAGGTCCCGCTGTCCGAGATGTTTGGCTACGCGACCGCCCTCCGGTCGAATACCCAGGGGCGGGCGACCTACACGATGGAGTTCTTGCACTACGAAGAGGTCCCGAAGAATATCGCGGAGACCCTGGTGACACGGGCGGGCGTGAGCGGGTAGCGCGGGGGAGGCGGGGGATGGGGAAGGCGAAGTTCGAGCGGACGAAGCCGCACGTGAACGTGGGGACGATCGGGCACGTGGACCACGGGAAGACGACGCTGACGGCGGCGATCACGGGGGTGCTGGCGACGCTGGGGAAGACGCGGGCGCTGGGGTTTTACGAGATCGACAACGCGCCGGAGGAGAAGGAGCGGGGGATCACGATCGCGATCAGCCACGTGGAGTACGAGACGGCGAAGCGGCACTACGCGCACGTGGACTGTCCGGGGCACGCGGACTACATCAAGAACATGATCACCGGGGCGGCGCAGATGGACGGGGCGATCCTGGTGGTGAGTGCGGCGGACGGGCCGATGCCGCAGACGCGGGAGCACATTCTGCTGGCGCGGCAGGTGGGGGTGCCGTACATCGTGGTGTTCCTGAACAAGGTGGACATGGTGGAGGACCAGGAGCTGCTGGAGCTGGTGGAGGTGGAGGTGCGGGATCTCCTGAACCAGTACGAATTTCCCGGGGACAAGATCCCGATGATCCGGGGGAGTGCGCTGCGGGCGCTGGAAGCGGTGGGGGAGAAGGCGAAGGTGGGGCGGGGGGAGGANGACGCCGGTGCGGGAAGTGGACAAGCCGTTTCTGATGAGCGTGGAGGACATCTTCACGATCACGGGGCGGGGGACGGTGGCGACGGGGCGGGTGGAGCGGGGGCGGCTGAAGCTGGGGGAGGAAGTGGAGCTGGTGGGGTTGCGGGCGCAGGGGAAGAAGACGGTGGCGACGGGGATCGAGATGTTCCGGAAGATGCTGGACGAGGCGCTGGGGGAGGTCAACATCGGGGTGCTGCTGCGGGGGGTGGAGAAGGAAGAGGTGGAGCGGGGGATGGTGCTGGCGAAGCCGGGGACGATCCGGCCGCACACGAAGTTTCAGGCGGAAGTGTACGTGCTGACGAAGGAGGAGGGGGGCCGGCACACGCCGTTTTTCACGGGGTACCGGCCGCAGTTTTACTTTCGGACGACGGACGTGACGGGGGACATCAAGCTGCCGGACGGGGTGGAGATGGTGATGCCGGGGGACAACGTGACGATGGAGGCGGCGCTGATCACGCCGATCGCGCTGGAGGAAGGGCAGCGGTTCGCGGTGCGGGAGGGCGGGCGGACGGTCGGGGCCGGCGTCGTCGCGAAGATCCTTGAGTAGGCCGCAGAGGAGCGGGGCATGGCGCAGAAGATCAGGATCAAACTGAAGGCCTACGATCACAAAGTCCTCGACCAGTCCGCGGAGAAGATCGTGGACACGGTCAAGCGGACAGGCGCGCGGATTTCGGGTCCCGTCCCGCTCCCGATCGACCGCAACATCTACTGCGTCATCCGCTCGCCCCACATCGACAAGGAATCCATGGAGCATTTCGAGCTCCGGACTCATAAGCGCCTCATCGATATCCTCGAGCCGACCCCCAAGACCGTGGACGCCCTGATGCATCTCGATCTGCCGGCCGGCGTCGATATCGAGATCAAGTTGTAGGCCAAGGAGAGCGTGCCGCCGATGGCTGCGTTGCTGGGGAGGAAGCTCGGGATGACCCAGGTGTTCGACGAGGCGGGGAACGTCGTCCCCGTCACCGTCGTCGCGGCCGGCCCCTGCATCGTCGTGGGGGTGCGGACGCCCGCGCGCGAAGGCTACGCGGCCGTGCAGCTGGGGTTCGACGAGGTGGCGGAGGCGAAGCTCCCCAAACCCCTCCGGGGCGTGTTCGCCCGCCGGGGGGTGCGGCCGCACCGCGTGATCCGCGAGGTGCCGCTGGCCCAGGGGGAGCAATTCGAGGTCGGACAGTCGGTCACGGCCGGGGTCTTCGCCAGCGGCGACCGGGTGGACGTCGTGGGGATCACCAAAGGCAAAGGGTTCTCGGGGGGGATCAAGCGCCACAACTTCGACGCCCAGCGCACCTCGCACGGGAACAGCCTGATGCACCGCGCGATCGGGAGCGTCGGGCAGAGCAACGTCGCCCGGGTGATGAAGGGCAAGCGCATGCCCGGACGGCTGGGAGGCACCCGGACGACCGTCCGGCGCCTGCGCGTCGTGTCGGTGGACCCCGAGCGGAATCTGCTGGTGGTCCGGGGTGCCGTGCCGGGGCCCCGCGGCAGCCTCGTGATGATTCGGAAAACGGGAGCGGCGCGCGCATGAGCACCGTGGGGGTCTACGACATCGAGGGGAAGCGGGTCGGGGAGGTGGCGTTGCCCCCCTCCCTCGACCGGAAGCCCCACACGGCGGTGCTCCACGAAGCCCTGCTCTGGCAGCTCGCCGGCCGACGCCGCGGGACCCACTCGACCCTGACCCGCGGGCTGGTGAACCGCACCACCAAGAAGCTGTACCGGCAGAAGGGGACCGGCCGCGCCCGGCACGGCTCGCGGGGCGCTCCGCTCTTCAGAGGCGGCGGGATTACCTTCGGCCCCCACCCCCGCTCGTACGCCTACCGGCTCTCCAAGCAGGTCCGACGGCTGGCCCTCCGGTCGGCGCTGGCGGCGAAGGCGGCCGACGGGCGGTTCGCCGTGCTCAACGGCCTCGACCTCAAGCAGCCCAAGACGCGGGTCCTGGCCGGTCTCATTCGGGAGCTCGGGCGTGGCGAGGGCGGCGGCGCGCGCACCGGGCGGGGCACGGTCCTCCTGATCATCGCCGCGCCGGAGCCGGTGGTCGCGCGATCGGCGGCGAACCTGCCGCACCTCCGGGTGCTCCCGGTCACCGCGCTGAACGTCCACGACATCCTCGCGTGCGACCGGGTGCTGGTGACCCAGGACGCGCTCGCGCGGATCGCGGAGGCGTTCGCCCCATGAACGACCCCCGGACGGTGATCCGGCGCCCGATCGTGACCGAGAAGAGCATGCGCGGGACGACGCTCGGCAAGTACACGTTCGAGGTGGATCGCGCCTCGCCGAAGCCCGTCATCCGGGACGCCGTCCAGCGCCTGTTTCGGGTCCGGGTCACGAAGGTGAACGTCATCACCATCCCCGGCCGTCAGCGCCGCCGGGGGCAGCGCTATTACCGCGAGCCGGCATTGCGGAAGGCGATCGTCACCCTCGCGGCCGGGGACAAGATCGACCTGGAGAAGCTGGGCTAGGAGGCGTGGAGTCATGGGCGTGAAGAAGTTCAAGCCATATACCCCCGGACGGCGGTTCATGACCGTCTCCACCTTCGACGAGATCACGTCCACGGAGCCCGAGCGGGGGCTCCTTCGTCCCCATCCGTCCCGCGGCGGACGGAACAGGCAGGGCCGGCTGACCGTCCGGCACCGGGGGGGCGGGCACAAGCGCCGCTACCGGATGATCGACTTCAGGCGGGACAAGGATGGGATCGCCGCCCGGGTCGCGAGCATCGAGTACGACCCGAACCGGTCCGCCCGCATCGCCCTGGTGCACTATGCGGACGGTGAGAAGCGGTACATCCTCGCCCCCGTCGGCCTCGGCGTGGGCGACGTGGTGGAGTCGGGGCCCAAGGCGGAGATCAGGCCCGGCAACGCCCTCCCCCTGCGCGCGATCCCGCTCGGCACCACCGTCCACAACCTCGAGCTGCAGATCGGCCGCGGGGGGCAGCTGGTGCGGAGCGCCGGCGGGGGGGCCCAGCTGATGGCCAAGGAGGGGGAGTACGCGCAGGTGCGCCTCCCGTCGGGTGAGGTGCGGATGATCCACCTCAACTGCCGCGCGACCGTGGGCCAGGTCGGCAACATCGAGCACGAGTCGATCAGCATCGGCAAGGCCGGCCGCTCGCGGTGGATGGGGTGGCGTCCCCACGTCCGCGGGGTGGTGATGGATCCGTCGAGCCACCCGCACGGGGGGGGCGAAGGGAAGTCGCCGATCGGGATGCCCGGCCCCGTCACCCCGTGGGGGAAGCCGACCCTGGGGTACAAGACCCGGAAGCCGAAGCCGAGCGACAACTTCATCGTGAAGCGGAGAAATTAGCCATGCGCATCGGGAACGGCGAGAGGGGGCGCTAGGCATGGGCCGGTCGGTCAAGAAAGGCCCGTTTGTCGACGCGCCCCTGCTGGACAAGATCCGGGTGCTCAACCAAACGCGGGAAAAGCGCGTGATTCGGACGTGGTCCCGGCGGTCGACGGTCGTGCCGGAGATGGTCGGACACACGATCGCGGTCTACGACGGGCGGAAGCACGTGCCGGTCTACGTGAGCGAGAACATGGTCGGGCACAAACTGGGGGAGTTCTCCCCCACGCGGACGTTCAAGAGCCACGGGGCCCGGGTGGAAAAGACCACGTCGGTGCGCCCCACCGGCCCCGGGGCGGCGACCCCCGCCCCGGCCGCGCCCGCCGCACCGGCGCCGTCGTGAGGGAGGCCCGCCCATGGAAGTGAAGGCCATCGCGCGGTACGTGCATATCTCGCCGCGGAAGGTCCGGCCCGTGATGGCGCTCATCAAGGGGAAGGGCATCGACGAGGCCCTCGCCGTCCTCCGGTTCTCGCCCAACCGGGCCTCCCGGGCGGTGGCGAAGGTCGTGAAGTCGGCCGCCGCCAACGCCGAGAACAACCTGGAGCTCGCGCGGGACACGCTGCGGGTCTCCCAGGCGTTTGTCGACAGCGGCCCCAGCCAGAGCCGGATGCAGGCGCGGGCGCGGGGCCGGGCGGACGTCATCAAGAAGCGGAGCAGCCACATTACCATCGTGGTGCAGGGCGAGTAGTCAGGAGGCGGGCGGTGGGGCAGAAGATCCATCCGATCGGATTGCGGCTCGGGATCATCAAGGACTGGGAGTCGAAGTGGTATGCGGAAAAGAACTTCGCCGACCTCATCCAGGAAGATCAGGCCCTGCGCCGTCATATCAAGAAGAAGCTCGGGCGCGCCGGCATCTCGCGGATCGAGATCGAGCGCACCGCCAACCGGGTGCGGATCACCATCCACTCCGCCAGGCCCGGGATCATCATCGGGCGGGGTGGGACGGGGATCGATGCCCTGAAGAAAGAGCTCGACGCGCTGACCGGCAAGCAGATCCAGCTCAACGTGCAGGAGATCCGCCGGGCCGAGCTCGAGGCGACGCTCGTCGCGCAGAACGTCGCCAGCCAGCTCGAGCGGCGGGTGGCGTACCGGCGCGCGATGAAGCAGGCGGTCGCCCGCACGCTCCGGAGCGGGGCCAAGGGCATCCGGATCTCGTGCAGCGGCCGGCTCGCCGGGGCCGAGATCGCCCGGTACGAGTGGTACCGGGACGGCCGCGTCCCCCTCCAGACGCTCCGGGCGGACATCGACTTTGGGGTGGCCGAGGCCCTGACGACCTACGGGCGGATCGGGGTGAAGGTGTGGATCTACCGCGGGGACATCCTTCCGGAGGGGGAGACCGTGGTGCTCCCCTCGAGGATGCCGCGGGTGAACGTGCAGAGGAGGGTTGAGGCCAATGTTGATGCCCAAGAGGGTGAAGTTTCGAAAGGCGCACCGGGGCCGGATGCGGGGTGAGGCGCACCGCGGGGCCTCCGTGGTGTTCGGGGAGTTCGGCCTGCAGGCCCTCGATCGGGCATGGGTCACGGCCCAGCAGATCGAGGCCTCGCGACGGGCGGTGACCCGGTTCATCAAACGCGGGGGCAAGCTGTGGATCCGGGTGTTTCCGGACAAGCCGGTCACCAAGAAGCCGGCCGAGACCCGGATGGGCAGCGGGAAGGGGAACCCGGAGTTCTGGGTCGCCGTCGTGCGGCCGGGGCGGGTGATGTTCGAGCTCGCGGGCGTCAGCGAGGATGTGGCCCGCGAAGCGCTGACCCTGGCCGGGCACAAACTGCCCATTAAGACGAAGTTCGTTCACCGCGCCGAGGTCCAGGGATGAGCGCCGGCGATCTGAGGGAGTTGGGGATGTCCGACCTCGCGAAACGGCTCGAGGAAGCCCGGGAGGAGCTGTTCAACCTGCGCCTCCAGCGGGCCTCCGGCAAGCTGCTGAACCCGGCGCGGGTGGTGCTGGTCCGCCGCACCGTGGCCCGATTGCTCACGGTGCTGCGTGAACGCGCGGCGGGGACCGCGGAGCCCGCGGGAGGGCGGCCATGACGTCCCCCGGCGGGCCGAGCGGGCGCCCGGCCCGGAAGACCCAGGTCGGGATCATCGTCAGCGACAAGATGCAGAAGACGGTCGTGGTCGAGGTCCTCACCCGCGGCCGGCATCCGCTCTACAAGAAGATCGTCCGGAAGAACCGCCGGTTCAAGGCGCACGATGAGGCGGGCGAGGCGAAAATGGGCGACACGGTGCTCATCGCCGAGACCCGGCCGCTGAGCAAAGAGAAGCGGTGGCGGGTCGCCCGCGTGTTGGAGCGCGCGCGGTGATCCAGAATTACACCCGGCTGCATGTGGCCGACAACACCGGAGCCAGGGTGATCATGTGCATTCGGGTGCGCGGGGGATCCCGGCGGCGATACGCGGGGATCGGCGACGTGATCGTCGCCACCGTTAAGCAGGCGATCCCGAACAGCACGGTCAAAAAGGGGGAGATCGTGCACGCGGTGGTGGTCCGCCAGAGCCGGCAGACGCGGCGGCCCGACGGGTCGTATATCCGGTTCGATGACAACGCCGCGGTGCTGATCACCGATCAGAACAACCCCCGCGGGACCCGCATCTTCGGCCCCGTGGCGCGCGAGTTGCGGGAGAAGCAGTTCATGAAGATCATCTCGCTCGCGCCGGAGGTGCTGTGATGCGGCTGCCGGTCCACGTGCGGCGGGGGGACACCGTCGAGGTGATCACGGGCAAGCACCGGGGGAAGCGCGGCAAGGTGCTTCGGGTGTCGCCGAAGGACGGGCGGATCATCGTGGAAGGGGTCATGGTGGCGAAGCGCCACATGAAGCCCACCCAGAAGATGCCCTCGGGCGGCATCGTGGAGAAAGAGATGGCGTTCCCCGCCGGGAAGGCGATGCTCGTGTGCACGCGCTGCGGGCGGGCCGTCCGGTTCGGGCACCGGCTCCTGGAAGATGGGACGAAGGTGCGGATCTGCCGCCACTGCGGCGAGATCATCGACAAGGCGTAGGGGAGAGGCGATGGCGAGGCTGCGGGAGCGGTATAAGACCGAGGTGGTGGCCGGACTGCAAAAGCGCCTGGGCTACACCAACATCATGCAGGTGCCGAGGGTGGAGAAGGTCGTCATCAACATGCGGGTCAAGGAGGCGCTCCAGGACCAACGGCACCTGGACAAGGCGGTCGAGGAGCTGACCCTGATCAGCGGGCAGCGCCCGGTGATCGCCCGGGCCCGCCGGTCGATCGCCGCGTTCAAGCTGCGGGCGGGGAGCCCGATTGGCTGCAAGGTGACGCTGCGGGGCGAGCGGATGTACGAGTTCCTGGACAAGCTCTTCAATATCAGCCTGCCCCGCATCAAGGACTTCAAGGGCATCCCGACGCGCTCGTTCGACGGCCGGGGCGGGATGAACATCGGGATCCGCGAGCAGCTGATCTTCCCCGAGATCGACTACGACAAGGTCGACAAGATTCGCGGGATGGATATCACGATCGTCACGACGGCGCGGACCGACGAGGAAGCGCGCGAGTTGCTCCGATCGCTGGGGATGCCGACCCGGGAGGGGGCGTAGCCGGATGCCCAAGAAGTCGCTGTTGATCAAGTGGCGAACGGCGCCGAAGTTCAAGGTCCGGGGGTACAGCCGCTGCCGCTCGTGTGGTCGGCCGCGGGCGGTGTTTCGGAAGTTCGGGCTGTGCCGGATCTGTCTCCGGACGCTCGCGCACCGCGGGGAGATTCCCGGCGTGGTGAAGGCAAGCTGGTGAGGTGACCAGAGTGGGCGTGATCACGGATCCCATCGCCGATATGCTGACCAGAATCCGTAACGCGTTGGTGGCGCGGAGCCCCCAGGTCTCCATGCCCGCGTCGCGGATGAAGCTGGAGAGAGGTGATCCGCATCACCCTGAGGTACGGGGAGCGGAAGGAGGGGATCATCACCGGCCCCCGCCGCATCAGCCGGCCGGGACTCCGGATTTACGCGCAGCGCACCGAACTGCCGCGCGTCCAAGGGGGCCTCGGGGTGGCCATCCTCTCGACCAGCAAGGGCGTGATGACCGACCGCGAGGCCCGCAAAACCGGGGTCGGGGGCGAAGTGCTGTGCTTCATCTGGTAGGAGGGTGGGGCGATGTCCCGAGTCGGTAAGCTCCCCATCGCTATCCCTGCGGGGGTCGAGGTGACGGTCGCCGAACAGGTGATCCGCGTCAAAGGCCCCAAGGGGGGACTGGAACGGAGCGTACACCCGGCGGTGCGGGTGGCCGTCGAAGGCGGCCAGATCGTGGTGACCCGGCAGACCGACGACCGGCTGCACCGTGCGCTGCACGGCCTGACGCGCGCGCTGATCGCCAACATGGTCCA
>VBAO01000251.1 GCA_005883865.1 Candidatus Segetimicrobium genomatis | reverse complement strand
CGGGCCTGATTCGCTCCAGATGCTGCCCGTCGATGAGGAAGGGGGAGTGCGTGGTATAGAGCAGTTGATGCGAACGGGCCAACTCCTCGAAGAAGGCGACCAGTTCCTGCTGAGCCGTCGGGTGCAAATCCAATCCCGGCTCGTCGAGCAAGAGAACGGCATCTTTGTGGCCTTCCGCGGATTCCACGAGAAACACGAGATTGAAGGAGAAGAACCACTGAAAGCCCTTGCTCCTCGACTCCAGCTCGATCTCGACGCCGGGACGTCGATCGTCGGCGATCCAGATTCGGAAATACGATCCATCGGCATGATAGCGGATCTGATGGCGTCGCTGGTGCCACCGCGCGGCGAACTTCGTCGTGATGTCCAACGAGGCCGCGTTCAGCTTTACCTGTCGCAGCTCTCGCTTGGCCATCTCCTCTTCGATCACGCGATCGGTCACCGGCTCCCCGCTTCTGCGCCGTTCCTCGACACCATCTCGACCCAGCTCGAGGATGTCATGGGCCGTCAGCCCCACGTGCTTGAAGATGGCGTTGGCTGTGCGGACGCGTGGGTTGGTGGGCTCTCTCTGGAGTTGATCCACCAGGTGGGGCAGGTACACCGCGCTGTTCAAGATCCCGTATTGTTCGAAATAGATGAAGACGGGCATGCGGGCAATGGCAAGCTCCCACAGCCGGGGAAGCGTCGGGGGCTGGTAGGCTCGATCCAACAGCGCCCTGGCCGCGGCTGCCAGCTGCTCGTGGAATCGGCCGGCCGGCGGTGCGCTGGGCCTCGAAGCCTCCTCGGCGACCCTCGCGAGTAAGGCGATCCCCTCTCTGGACTTCAGCGAGGCGAGGGCCCGCGCCTCCGACGCGATCTGCGCCGCCCACTCCATGAGCCTGGTTCGCGCCGCCGCAAGCTCGTGCGCCTCTGCGGACGGCGCTTGAATGTTCGCGAGACCGGCGGTGAACTGCCCGAGCGCGTGCAGCAATGGCTCGGGGGGAATCGCAGCCTCGATGACCTCCGGGCTGAACTCCACCGTGAGGTGTCCGTCATAGTACCTGGTGACCGAAAAATGCGTGGGCAGTTGATCGTACCGACCTGCCTGGAGAAACCGGGCGCGAAGCGCGTCGTCGATCTCAAACTCGACCTGGCACACCGGCCAGTCTTTGGCATCCTTGAATTCCCTTGCGAAGCGATCGCGGGGGAATTCGCGCTGCGGCTGGTAGGGTTCCGGGATCGCCGGGTTGAACTTGTGCAGCGCTTTCAGCAGGGTCGTCTTTCCAGACTCATTCCGCCCAACCAGCGCCGTCACGCGTTCGATGGGGATCCATCCGCTGTCGTCGATGTTCCGATAGTTCAAGACCCTGAACTGCGTGACTCTGAGGCCAGGCACGGTTCCTCTCCTCGGAATAACGCTCATGCCGTCGACATCCACGGCGTGCCAAGAAACCGGCGCATGCGGAGAGCTTCCCGACGCGATTGGTTTATGCCCGCCCGGGCCGCCTTCTAGACGGCCTCCAGGACTCTGGCCCCGGGCCTCGAAACTGTCTGCAGATGAGCGTGAATCGCCCCAGGCCGTCGCCGCACCCGTCGCCGACGCAACTCGCAGAGAGGGCTTCGCCCCCCGGCGCGCACGCGCCGGCGAAGCGTCGGATTCCCCGCAGCCTCCTCCTCGGCGCCGGAGGGTTCTTCGGGGCGATCTCCTGGCAGGTCGTGCTCCCGGTCCTGCCCCTTCACCTGTCGAAGATCGGGTACACCCCGTCCCAGGTCGGCGCCCTCGTGAGCCTGCTCAGCCTGGCGATGGGCCTCGTGGAATTGCACGTGGGTCACATCGTTGGATGGTTCGGAAGGCGCGGGACGCTGCTGGGCGGACTCGCCGCGAACGCCGCGTGCATGGTGTTCCTGGCGCAAGCGCGCGCGGCGGCCATGGTCGGATCGGCGCTTGCCGCGGTCGGAGTGGCCCGGGCCACGTTCTGGCCCCCCCTGCACGCGGCGGTGGCGGATACCGCGTCGGAGGAAGCGCGCGGCCAGGCGTTCGGCATGTTCTGGTTCTGGACGTCCATCTCGTACCTCAGCGGCCCCCTCATCGGCGGGGTGATCGCCGCCCACTACGGCGACCCGGCCGCGTTCTACCTGGGCGCTGCGTTTAGCCTGCTCGCCATCCCCGTCGTGATCACCGTCACCAGGCCGGGACGGCCGCCGTCCGATGTCACCGCGGCAGGCGCTGCCGGCGTGCTCGGGGACCCGGCCATCTTAAAGCTGTGCCTGATCAACAGCCTCTATTACACGATGACGGGGATCTGGATGACCTTCCTGCCGCTCTATATCGCGCGCCAGGGGCTCTCGGTCGTCATCGTCGGATGGGTGCTCACCGTTCAGGGCCTCACCTACGCGTTGGTCCAGATTCCGACGGGCCGTCTGGCGGACCGGTGGGGAGCGCACCGGCTCGTGCTTCCCGCGGTGATCGGCCGTGTGATCATCTCGCCGCTCGTGCCCTTCTTTCACCTCCACACACAGGCCGCATTCATCGTCATCGGCGCGCTCTATGGGCTCGCGGGAGGATTGATCCCGGTTGCGTGCACAACCCTTATGGCTCGGCTGGTCCCGCGGGACAAGTACACCACCGCGATGGGCGTGTACAACGCCTCGGGCGATCTCGCGTTCTTTGTCGGCCCGCTGATCGGCGGGGCCGCCGCCCTCCTGGGGATCTGGGCGCCATTCTACCTGTGCGTGCCGATTGGGGTCGCCGGTGTGCTGATCGGCGTCCGCGGGATGGCACCGGGCGCCACGAGGTCTTAGGACGTTTCCTTTCGGGCATCTATCGTGGTGGCCGTCTGGACGGCTGAGGAGGCCACCCGAATGAGACGTCTGAGAGCCGCCACGCTGGTAGTCTTGCTCACCGCCTTTGCGTCGACG
>VBAO01000121.1 GCA_005883865.1 Candidatus Segetimicrobium genomatis | reverse complement strand
GATCGGCCACTGGACGGGGATGGCCCCTCGACCAAACCGCTCCGCCACCCCCTCGACCACCCGCGGGAACGCGGCGTGCTCCCGGTCTAGTCGAGACACCACCACGACCCGGCTCAACCGCTCGCGGTCGGCAAGGCTCCACACCTTGTCGGTCTGGACCTCCACCCCCGCGGTGGCGTCGACCGCGACGAGCACGCTCTCCACCGCCCGGAGGGCGCCGACGACCTCCCCGATGAAGTCTGGGTACCCCGGCGTGTCGATGAGGTTGAGCTTGGTCTCCTGCCACTCCAGGGGAGCGAGCGCGGCGTTGACCGTGATCTTCCTCCGGATCTCCTCGGGATCGAAATCGGTCGTGGTGGTGCCGTCCTCAACCCGGCCGAGGCGGTCGACCGCCTTGGCCGCAAAGAGCATCGCCTCGACCAGAGACGTCTTTCCCGTTCCGCCGTGTCCCGCCACGGCCACGTTTCGGATCCGGTCGGCTGGGTAGCGCTTCACGTCACCCTCCTTCAGGCGGCATCCTGGGCCGCCTCTTGCAGCCGTCTGAGCACAAACTGGCGATCCAGCGCGGTCAGAAACCATCCGGCCTGGGGGCCCGAGTCCTTCCCCAGAAACGCCTGGTAGATCGCGCCGAACGCCTCCCGGGGGGTGAGGGTCATCTCCGCCCGGAGCGCGTGCAGGTGCGCATGCAGCTCCTCCCCCGTCCACGCGCGCGCGCTGAGGCTCTCCGCCACGCGCGCCAGGTATTGGCGCTGCGCCCTCGTCAGGGCGGCCGCCGCCGTCGGGAGCGAGGCGTGGACCTCGAACTTGTAGTGCTCGGGCGCGTAGGCGGCGAGCCACCTCCGGGCATCGGCGATGCGCCGCTCGAGCTCTTCCCGATCGGCCTCGGTCAGCGGAGCCCCCTTCTCGCGCGCCACGACGCGGGCCAGGTCCACGGCCGGCATCTGGATGAGGTGGGCCACCTTGGCGAAGCGCGGCCGGTAGCACCGGGGCGGGTCTCCGGCGATCCTGGCAAAGTAGAACGTCCGGGCGAGATCGGGGTTGTCGAGGTCGCGGAAGTACGCGGCGGCCGCCCGGTCATATTCGTCGTACAACGTGGGGATCGTCTCCCCGCCGGGATCGAACTCCAGCTGGCGCCGCGGGAGAGGACGGACGATGAGGAACCGCGCGAGGTCCGGCCGGAGCACCTCGAGGATCTCCGCCGCCCCCACCCCGACGGCCTTCGACGTGCTCATCTTCTTGCCGCCGAACAGGAGGAACTCATAGGCGAAGGCATACGGCGCGGGCCGGCCGAACACCCGCGCGCTGATCGCCCGCGCGACGTCGTGCGTCCCCCCGCGGGTCATGTGGTCCTTGCCCGCCCCCTCGACGGTCACGCCGAGGATCCTCCACTTCGCCGGCCACTCCACGCGGTAGAGCAGCTTCGACCCTCCCCCGAAGGGGGACCGCGTGCCGCGGTGTCCGCACCCCTCCGCCCACGCCACCTTGTCAGGGGCGCAGTGGTACTCCACGACATCGCCGGTCCAGGCCAGGACGTTGGTCGTCCCGATCCGGCCGCATCGCTCGCACAACACCTGGATCGGCCACCAGCGGTCGTCCACGCGCGCGCTGTGGGTGACCTCGCGGTAGATCTCCCGGACCGCCTGCACCTGATCCAGCGCGGCCCGGATGGCCTCGTCGAACTGTCCCGACCGGTACATCTCCGAGGTGCGGTAGATGCGCGGGTGGGCGCCCAGGCGCTCGAACACCCCGGTAAACTCGGCCGCAAAATAGTGCCCGTAGCTGGGGGCGCGCCCGTCCGGGGAGGGAATATTCACGAACGGGGTCCCGAGGTAGCGCGCATACTCCGGGAGGTGCGGGGGAAGATCGTCCATCGGATCGTAGTCGTCAAACCCGTACAGGAACTCGGCGGACACGCCCGCATCCCGGAGGGCGCGCGCCACGCAGTCGTGCATGATGACCCCGCGGAGGTGCCCCACCGGAACGTGCCCCGAGGGCGTCTTGGCATCGTTGACGACGTGGGGACCGCCGTGGCGCTTGAGGAGATCCTCGACCAGGAGGTCCACCCACATGTGACCGCTTACCTTCTCGTCGTCGCCGCGGGCTTCCTCCGGCGGAGCCACTCGCGGGCCTCGCCGACAAGGTAGACCGACCCCGTCACGACGAGCACGTCCTCGGGACCGGCGAGCGCCCGCCCGTGCTCGACCGCGTCCCGCCGGTCCGGCAGGGCGGTGACCCTGGCCGTATACTTCCGGACCTCCGCGGCGAGGGCGGCGGCGGGCAGCGCATGGGGGTTGTCGGGCGTGGTCGTCACGACGGCATCGGCCAGCGGGGCGATCATCGCGGTGACCGTTCGATAGTCCTTCGTCTCCAGCATGCCAAAGACCAGCACGAGGCGCCGGCCGCCCAGCAGCTCCTGCAGGGTCTCCCGGAGCGCCGCCATCGAGGCGGGGTTGTGGCCCATGTCGACGATCGTGTACGGCCTGGTCTCGATGAGCTCGACGCGGGCCGGCCACCGCACGGCCGCGAGCCCCCGGCGCACGGCGCCGGCGCTCACCGGACCCACCCGGTCGGCCAGGAGCTCGACGGCCGCGATCGCGGTCGCGGCGTTAACCCCCTGGTGCCGGCCGAGGAGCGGGAGGCGGATCGGATACGTGCCGCGCAGCCCGCGAATCGTCGCGCGCACCCCTGCCAGCGACACGGCCTCGATGCGCGCCTCCACGTCGCGCCCCACGAGGACCAGCCTCGCGTGCTGCGCCTCACTCGCGCGCGCGATGGTCCGGAGCGCCTCGTCCGGCTGGGGGGAGGCGGCCACCCGTCCGCCGGCGCGGATGATGCCCGCCTTCTCCGTCGCAATCTCGGTCAGCGTCCCCCCGAGGATCTCCATGTGATCGTAACTGATCGGGGTCAGGACCGCGACCAGCGGATCGAGGACGTTCGTCGCGTCCAACCGGCCGCCGATGCCGACCTCCACCACGGCGAGATCGACCCGCTGCTGGGCGAAATACAGGAACGCCATGGCCACCGTGGTCTCGACGTACGTGGGCGGTCCCCAGGCGAGGGCGCGGCCCGCCTCGACCGCCGGCCGCACCTGCTCGACCAGGGTGGCGAGGGCCGCGCGCGGGATCATCCGGCCTGCGAGCTGGATGCGTTCCCGGTAGTCCGTCAGGTGCGGCTTCACCGTGAGGCCGACCCGGAGACCCTGCGCCCGGAGGATCCCGGCGATCATGACGGCCGTGGACCCCTTGCCCTTCGTCCCGGCCACCAACACGGTCTTGAGCCGCCGGTGGGGATCGCCGAGAAGGCCGAGCAGGTGGAACATCCTCGCCAGCTTCACTTCGCGGTACGGCTGCCGCGGCTGGTCCGCCCGGATCAGGCCGTCCAGGAACCGCAACGCGGCCGCATACGTCATCGCCCGCTCTCGAGCTGGAGCCGCGCCGCGGCCAGCGTGTTCTCGAGGACCATCGCGATCGTCATCGGCCCCACGCCCCCGGGCACCGGCGTGATCGCGCCGGCCACCTCCCGCACGCGATCGAAGTCCACGTCCCCCACGGTCTTCCCCTCGACCCGGCTGTTCCCCACATCGATCACGACGGCGCCGGGCTTGACCATCGCACGTTGGATCATCCGGGGGCGCCCCACCGCGCTGATCAGGACGTCCGCCCTCCGGGTCTCCGCCCCCAGGTCGACCGTCCGGGAGTGGCAGAGGGTGACCGTCGCATGGCGCGCCAGGGCGAGGAGCGCCACGGGCTTGCCCACGATGTTGCTCCGGCCGACCACGACCACCTCGGCGCCTTCGAGCGCCGTGCCCGCGTGATCGATCAGGGCGAGGATCCCGAGGGGGGTGCAGGGGACGAGCCGGGGGCTGCCGAGGAGGAGGCGGCCGGCGTTGACCGGGCTCAACCCATCCACGTCCTTGTCCGGATGGATCCGCTCGAAGACCCGCTGGGGGTCGATCTGGGGCGGGAGCGGCAACTGGGGCAGGATGCCGTGGACGTCTCGGCGGCGGTTGAGATCCTCGATGAGACCGAAGTAATCGCCCGCCGAGGTATCGCC
>VBAO01000120.1 GCA_005883865.1 Candidatus Segetimicrobium genomatis | reverse complement strand
GACGGGGGTGATCCTGGTAGAGGGGCCCCAGGTCCGGCTGGCCGGTCAGCTTGTCCACCTGATCAAGGTGCTCCATCAAGGTGAGCATCGCCACGGGCGAGTACCGGGTCTTCATGAGGAACGAGATGCCCGTCAGGTCCGCGTCTTTCTCGAGATCGCGCTGGTAGTTGGCGAGCGCGCCCCGGGTGGCAATCGACACCCCGGCAAGGGGAGCCGCCGAGTGGGCCAGCACCGACAGGGCGGCGGCCAGGACGATCGCGGGCATCATCCGGCTCTGCCGGTCCTGCTGGATGTAGTAGTGGCGGTGGTTGATGTGGGTGAGCTCGTGCGCCAGCACCGCGGCGAGCTCGTCGTCCGTCCGGACAAATCGCATCATGCCTTTGGTCACGTACACCCAGCCGCCGGGGACGCCGAGGGCGTTCACCCCCGGGATATCGAGGATCTTAAATCTGTACGTCAGCTCCTGGCGGTCCACGACGCGGGCCACCACGCCCCCTACCCTCGTGAGGCGCTCGACCATCGCGGGATCGGTGACCACGCGGTATTGCGACTCGATTTCCTTGGCGGCCTGGGCGCCGAGCGCGATCTCGTCGGCGGTCTGATCAGCCCCCGCGACCGTGGGCGGGAACCCGACGCAAACCGCGAGGCCGAGCAGCAGGGCGACAGCCCGCCGGGGCCCCGTCATCCAACGAGAAGTTGCTGCCCTCAAGCGCCCTCCCCCCGCCCTCGCGATGATAAACCGCCATCTCCCCACGGCATCATTATACGCCCGCGCACTCGGGATCCGCCACATCACCCCGCCTGGCGCGGGCCGGCGCTCATCGCGCGGTGGCGGCGACGAAGATCCCCAGGCCGTCCGAGTTGGCGAGGACCTGCTGGCTTCCATCGAACCGATTGGTCGGCAGCGTCTTCCATCCGGGATCCGTAAACCGGCAAACCAGCGTGCCGTGAACCGGATACCGGAGCACCACGGTCACGGGGCCGGAGAGGATCACCGGCTCCGCCGAGGTCGCATAGTTTGCCTCGATTCGGTACGCGTTCCCATCGAAACGCTGACCGTTCGGGGCGGGAGCGACCGTAGCCGGATCCAGCGGGGTGATCACGACTTTTACGGAGGGCGCGCCCGATCGCGGAGCGATGACGGACTGTGGAAAGGTCACCAGAGCTTGGTCGTCCCCCGTAGCCACCTCCGCCGCCCGGGACCCCGATGGGCCGAAGGTGATCGTGCCTGTCCCCAACTGGGGAGCTTGGTTGTCCGAGGCACGTTCGGCGGGCGGATGGACCCATCGGTAAGGGGGAAGCGGGGCCAGCCCGTCGTACAGGAGGCGGACCGGAACCGGCCATGCGACCGCGACCGCGCCGATATAGGCAAGGGCGGCGGTGACCCCCCATGTGACCCACCGGGCGCGGGGGGCCCGTTCCACGACGCGCATGGTCACTGAAGGAGATTCGCCACTGCGTGCGTGACGGCCGAAGCGGACCAGCCCCCGGAAGCCCAGCGCTGCCAGCCAAACAGAGCGCCCGCCGCAACATCGATCGGGAGAGCCAGGATCCCATACGCGGGGAGATGCACCACCGCAAACGCCACCGCCGTGCCGCCGACCGCCAGGGCGGGGCCCCACCTGGCGAGCCAGGCATACATCAGGCGCCGAAAGAATAGCTCTTCGGAGACGGCGGCAAGGATGTTTGCCGTCACGGCGAAGGCCGTCACCGGGCTCGCCGCGACCGGCGGGCGGATGAGGCGGCCGATGGTAAACGCCGCCACCCCGAGCGCCAGGGCCCCAAGCCAGCGGCTGTCCCGCAGACGTCCCGTCGCGCCGTCAGGCACCGGGACGAGGGCGCCAGTCACTCCAACGGCGACGGTGGCCGCCAGCGCACCCAGGCCGGGCGAACCCCGGGCGGCCAGCGCGGCACATCCCAGCGCGACGGCCAGGGGCATCCCCCACGACCCCGCTCTCCCCTCCGCCCTGTCGGCGAGGGGCCCGCCCCCCGATCTTTCAGCGGGGGGAGTTTGTTGATCAGACATCGCCCGCGCCGATCCTGGTGAAGAGCCGTCTGGCGTTCTCAGCGATCTGCCCGGCCAGGACCGCGCTGTCCAATTCCCGGAGCGCCGCCAGCGCGCGCGCCGTGTAGGGCAGGAACGCCGGTTCACAGCGGCGGCCGCGGAACGGCGCGGGAGCCAGGTACGGAGCATCGGTCTCCACCAGGACACGATCCAAGGGGACGCACTTCGCGACCTCTTTCAGGGACCCCGGGCGCGCAAAGGTGAGCGGACCCGCCAGCGAAATCATCCAGCCGGCTGCCGCGCACCGCAGCGCCCATTCAGGAGTCCCGGAGAAGCAGTGCAGCACGACCCGGGTCGCTCCCTCATCCCGCAAAATCTTTTCGACGTCGGCATGCGCGTCGCGGTCGTGAACCACCAGAGGCAGGCCCACCTCGCGGGCGAGACGCACCTGCGCCAGGAACGCTTCGACCTGGTCGCGGCGTGGGGTGGTCTCGCGATAGTAGTCCAACCCGATCTCCCCGATAGCGACCACCCCTGGATGGCGGGCCATCTCCCGAAGCGCTTCGAATGATGCCGGAGTCGCCTGGGAAGCCACCTCCGGGTGAATGCCGACGGCGGCGACGACCGCGGCGTGGCGTTCCGCCAGAGCGATCGCGCGACGGCTGCTCTCAATCGAGGTGCCGGCCGAAACCATGAGCCCCACCCCGGCCGCGGCGGCCCGGGCAATCACCGCATCACGGTCCGCATCGAACGCCGCGGCATCCAGGTGTATGTGTGCATCGACCCACATGTGTGAACTCGAGCCCGCGGGGCCCCACCGGGGCCCTGCCCCCTGCATCCGACGCGTACGCGGGCGCCAGGGAGAGAGGCCGTGGACGGCTTCTACGCTTCGGGAGGGTCTCCTTCGACGCCGTGCCGCGGCCGAACCCCTCCCACCGGTGGAGGCGCGGCCCGCCGGCCGGGGACCGGGACCGGCCGCACCGGCGAGACGACCGTAATCCTCGGCCCCTCGCGGCGGCGCAACTGAAACGGTGGATGCCGGACGTCAAACCCGGGAGTCGCGTAGTACCGTGCCTGCCGCAGCGCCATCGGCGGGGACGCGCCGGCGAGGGCGATCATCGCGCCGTCCGGGATTCGTCTCAGGTCCTCCGGAGGCATGAGCGGCCGCACCCGGGGATGCACGGTGACGCTGCGATCCCGAGGACCTCGGGTCGTTACCGACACCACCGGGACGGAGGCGCACCCGAGCCACGCGCTGATCGTCCGGGCGGTCTCGAGATCGCCGGCCCGGAACAGCAGCTTGGTCTCGGTGTTGCCGATCAGCGTCCGGGCCCCCACGCGTCCGTAGACCTCTTCGATCTGGCTCAGTACCTGCACCCCCAGCAGGATGCTGATGCCGCGCTCCCGCAACGTCGGCAGCATCTCGCTCAGGCCGGGGAGGTATCCGAACCGCCTGAACTCATCGAGGTACATGCGGACCGGGCATCGCAGCCCCACCCGTTCCGCCTGCTCGATGAGGTCGTCGAGCAGGTCGGCGATGAGCCAGGCGACCAGCGGCTGCAGGCGAGGCGCCTCGACTTCCGGCATGAGGATGTACAGCGCCGTGGGCTCGCGTCCGATAGAGGCGAGGTCAAAGTGGTGGGAGGTCGCCTCGACGACCAGCGGGTCGGCCCACGGGGCCAACCGCTCCAGGAGGCCGGTCACCGCCGCCTCCCGAACGCGGCGCTCGCGCGCCGAGAAGATCCCCTGGCGCTCACGCACCTCGGCGATACGGCTCGACCGCAGCGTCTCCTGAACGAACGTCGGGCCCTCCATCGCGAGGCGGTACACCGATCCGACCGTGTGGCCGCCCTGGTCCCGGTCCTGCTGCACATGCAGGAACAACAGCGCCGCGAGGTCCCCGGTCGCCGCCGCGTAGACCCGCGCGTCGCCCGAGAGATCACGGGGCGTGGTGTTCTGCACAAGCAGCCCTGCCTTCCGCTGCGCCGCGCCGACCGAGTCGACGCCGGCCAAGGGATTGTAGCCGATCGAGCCTTCGAAGAACGGGCAGAAGAGGCGGGCCCGAGCGGCGTACCGCCCGGCGGTGATGTTCCACAGGGACCGGGGGCCGGTCTTCACGTCAAGGACGACGACGCTTTCCCGAGTGGGGTCTCGAAGAAGGAGGTTGGGGGCGATGGCCCCGGCGGTCTTCCCCGTCCGTGAAGGACCGACCACGAGCACGTGGCCCGAGAATTGCTCCTCGGTGAGGTAGAGGGGAATCCCTGATTGTCGCCACAACCCGAGCAGGAACGGGCCCGGGGTCGTCAACGGGGCGGCGTCCCCAAACTCCCCCCACCGTGCGCCGGTGAGCGATCCGAGGCATCCGCCTCCGTGGCGCCCCCTCCCCAGGAGGAGGATGAGCAGCACGGCGCAGGCGATCTCCATCAAGAGCACCGGAGTGCGGGCGGAATGCGCCATCACCCACACGACGGTCCTTCCCAGGACAGCGACCCAGCTCATCGGCGACCACATCATCGGAGCGCCTCCTTGCCGATCATCGTGACGGGCGCGGCCGGCGAGACGACCCCGCCTGGGAACCCGGGCAGGGAATCCACCGGCGGAATCAGATCGGGACCAATCGACTGGGCGAGGCTCGCAGGCAGCTCAGATGCGGTCCCGGCCCAGAATCGCTCGAGGCCGCACTCGGCCGCCACCTGCGCCCCGAGCGCCGCACGGCGCGCATCCGGACAGGCGAACAGCACCCAGCTCGCGGCGCGGGCCTCCCAGACCGGCTCGTGCCGCCGGAGGCCGGCAAGCTGGCGGAGGGCCCGGTAACGCCTGAGCTTGGCCGCCAGCGCAGCAGGGGCCATCGTGCCCCGGTCGAGTTCCAGCCAGTACGACCACACGTCTCCGCCGGAGGCGACAGCCAGGATGACGGCATCCGGCACCACCCGGGTCTCCCCCAGGTCCACGCATGCGTGGTGGCTTCCGAACCACCGAAAGGGCCCCAGGCGGCCCGCCCGGCACTGGGCGCACAGATCGCAGAAGACCTGGTTGGTGGCGATCAGATGGTCCATCTGCACGGCCGCCAGGGCGCACGCACGCGGCCCGTCGGCCGGGGAGCCCGCTAGGGATCCCGCGGCGGCGCGGCCCAGAGGGGCGAGACACCAGAACGCCCGCCGGTCATCGAACGCTCGATGGGTGAGGCAGGCCAGCACCCCGCGCCGGTGGAGGATCGTGAGCCGATTCGAAGTGGTTTCGGCCGATGCCGACGGGTAGCAGACCTCCCGGACCTGGGCGGTCGTCAGGTAGCGCAACTCGTTGAGCACCTCGACTAATGCGCGATCTCGCGGGGTCATCCGCAACAGCGCCAGAGCAGACCCAATCGTCATCTCGATCATCTCCTTTCCATTGAAATGGGCGGTTCTCTAGCTCGGGCTGGGAGCGAGGACGGGGGAATTCACGACGAGCCGCGGGACACGGCCCGGTCCGAAGATATACCGCGTCAGGGTCGTGGGGGAGAGAAATTCTTGCGGGTGGATCCAGAAAGGGCGACCGGCGCCCGGATCGAGGCCGGGGGCGGACGCTTCAGGCTTGCTCGATCACCCGGTCTTACGAATCAGTCGAGGCGGTCCAGGATCGACCTATCGGAGCATCGGGGCGAGGGCGGGACCCAGGGCTTCCGAAGTAAAGGAGCGCCGCATGGGATCCCGCCCACCGAAGCCGGGCTGGGGGCGATTACGCTTCCTCGGGCGACGTCTCGGGATCCTCGAGCACCTCAGGGTGTCCTTCGGCGGTAGGGGTATCGGAAGCATCGGTAGGGACGTCGGTGGCCGGACCGGCCTCCGTCTTCCGGCTGTCCAGGAACCACACCCGATCTCCGACCACCTCGGTCACGCGTCGTCGCGCACCATCCTGGGTCTCGTATGAACGGGTCTGGAGGCGACCCTCGACGGCCACCAGCCGGCCCTGCACACAGTACTGCCCCACCTGCTCGGCCAGCTTTCTCCAGGTCACGCACTTGATGAAATCGGCGTCCCGCTCGCCCGCCGCGTTCCTGAAGTCTCGATCGACCGCCACCGTGAACTGGGCCATCGGGTGGCCGTTGGAGAGATAGCGGAGCTCGGGATCACGGGTCAAGCGCCCGATGAGCTGGATTCTGTTGAGCATGCGTCACCCCCCAAAGTCGTCTCGTCCCGCTGACACTTCCGGGACTCCGCCATGGGCCGTCCCGTCCTGCCCCCGCCGCCGCCACCGGCCTGCGACAGATCCGTACCGTACATTGCCCGGAGCATAACAGAATGATGTTAAGATGTCAAGATATATATATGTCAGCCCGTATCTGAGAAACGGCTCCCGAGAACGCGTGGCGGCAGGTGGAACCGGGGCCTGCATTCGCCCGGCCCTGCCTGCGGCCGTCCTTCGGCTACAGGCGCAACAGACGCGCCGCGTTCTCGCCCAAGACTTTTCGCTCATCGGCCGGCGCCAGCTCCGCCTGCTTGATCACGAGGATCTGCGTCGAGGGGCGCACGGCCGGGCCGTTGGACCCGAAGACGACGCGATGCGCGCCGATTTCGCGCACGGCGTCCTGGATGCAGTGCGGCTCCATCACGGCGGTCGTCATGAGGTAGAGGTTGGGGGCGCGCTTCGCGGCGGCGATGGCGGCCCCCACATAGTTTCTGTAGCCCATGTGGTCCATGATGACCGGCACGTCGGGGAACGCCTCGGCCAGCACGCCGATCTCCAAAGGATGCGCCGGCGATCCGGCCGAGTGAATCGTCACCGGGATCCCGAGCTCCCGGGCCTTGCGCATCGCCGCGTGGGCAACCTGGCCCACCAGGTTGACGGCGTGCAGCGTCGGCATCAGCTTGGCCGCCCGGAACCCCCATTCCTTCACCGCGCGCTCCAGCTCGCCGACCGCGGCATCGCCGAAGTGCGGATTGACCAGCGCGCAGCCCACGAACCGCGCGCGCACTCTCTCGGCTGAGGCGAGCGCTTCCGCG
>VBAO01000119.1 GCA_005883865.1 Candidatus Segetimicrobium genomatis | reverse complement strand
GGACCTCGCGGTCGACGATCGAGGAGGCGATCCGCCTGATGGCGACCCTCAACCGCGACGCCGCCCGGGCGATGACGGAGGTCGGCGTCTCGGCGGCCACCGACGTCACCGGATTCGGCCTCCTCGGCCACCTGCACGAAATGACGCGGGCGGCGCAGGTCAAGGCGCGGATCCGGCTCAGCGAGGTCCCGATCCTCGAGGAGGCCTGGACGCTCGCGCGCGAAGGCGTGATCCCCGGCGGGACGGACCGGAACCGGGCTGCGCTCGAGGGGGCCGTGACCTGGGACGGCGTGGGCGAGGACGGGCGGGTGCTCCTGTGCGATGCGCAGACGTCGGGAGGACTCCTCATGGCGGTGCCTGCCGACCGCCTCGACCGCCTGCTGCACGCGCTTCGCGGCGGCGGCGTCCCCGTGGCGGCGGTCGTGGGGGAAATCACCGGGCCGGGCCGCGGGGAGATCACCGTCGCCGCGGGATGACCTTGAGCGGGAGGCTCATCGGTTCGCGTTGTGTTACCATGAGTGCCAGGACGATGCATCAAAAGGAGGCAAACGCGCGGAGTTGAACCGCCAGGCGGACCTCGTCGAGCGCGCCGGCCGGTATCTCGCCGGGGGTGGGCTCGGGCTCTTCGTGCTCCCGCCCGAGGTGAACCTCGTCGTCGCCGAGGGACGCGGCGGCCACGTGATCGACGCGAACGGCCGCGACTTCATCGACTACCACCTCGGGTCCGGCCCGGCGCTGCTGGGGCACGCGCACCCGGAGATCGTCGCGGCCGTCGGGCGCCAGCTGTCCAAGGGATCGACCTATTACTTCCTCAACGAGCCCGTGATCCGGCTGGCGGAGCGGCTCGTGAACGCGATCCCGTGCGCCGAGCAGGTGCACTTCACCGGGTCCGGGTCGGAAGCGACGTTCTTCGCGATGCGGTTGGCCCGGGCGGTGACCGGTCGGGACAAGATCCTGAAGTTCGAAGGCGGCTGGCACGGGGTGAGCGACTATTCGCTCTGGGGCACCATACCGCCCCGGCCGAGCCGCTATCCCGACGCCGAGCCGGACACGCTGGGCATCCCGGCGGCCCTGCGCGGCCAAGTGCTCGTGGCGCCGTTCAACGACGCCGCGCGGGCGGTGGAGATCATCGACCGGCACGCCGGAGAACTGGCCGCGGTCATCGTGGAGCCGCTCGAGCGCGTCCTGACCCCGGTGCCCGGGTTCCTGGAAGCGCTCCGCGACGCGACCCGGCGACACGAGATCGTGCTGATCTTCGATGAGGTCGTCACGGGCTTTCGGATCGCCTGGGGAGGAGCCCAGGAGCGGTACGGCGTCACCCCGGATCTGGCCACCTACGGCAAGGCGATGTCCGGCGGGTTTCCGATGGCGGCCATCGCCGGCCCGAACCGGATCATGAAGTCCCTCGACGCCCACCGGACCGACCGCCGGCACTTGGTGTGGGCGAGCGGCACGCTGAGCGGCAACCCGATCAGCGCGACCGCCGGCCTGACCGCGCTCGACCTGTTGAGCCGGCCGGGGACCTACGACCACCTCCACAAGATCGGCGGGCGGCTGCGCCGGGAGATTCCGAAGATCGGCGCGCGGTACGGGTTCGCCGCGCAGACGCCTGGGGAGGATGCGGTGTTCGGCGTGCGGTTCACGAGCCGGGAGCCGCTGCGCAGCTGGGAGGACCTCCTCACCGCGGACAAGGACCTCAACCTGCGCTGGTCGGTCGAGCTGCTCCGGCGAGGAATCCTCGTCAATCCGAACGAGAAGTTCTACATCTCGGTGGCGCATACGGACGCGGACGTCGACCGCACGCTGGAGGCGTGCGATCAGGCGTTTGCGACGATCGCGCGGTAGCCCCCCAACTCTCCCCGATCCGGCCTGCGGGCCCCCCCGCCGTCCCCCCGCATGGGGGGCCGGCGGGGGGCGTCGTCTGCGCGCGGCCTGAGGTGGGCGCGGGCGTAGCAGAAGAGGTGCTGCTGCGCGTAACCGGCCAGCGGCCCGAATCGCTCGCGCGCAAATTCCTGGATCTGCCGCGCGGTCCGCGGCCGGCCGCGGAAGTACAGCCGCTCGACCGCGCGCCGGACCCAGACGTCCACCGGGAACGCGGACGTGTGCCGCAGGCCGAACAGCAGGGTGCAATCCGCGACCTTCTCGCCGACCCCGGGGATCTCCAGCAGGCGCTCCCGGGCGGTGTCGAGCGGCATGCGGGCGAGCCGGGCAAGCTCGAGGCGTCCGTCCGCGATGAGGCGCGCGGCGGCCCGGACGTACGGCGCGCGGTACCCCAGGAGACAGGCGGCGAGCATCCGGGACCGCGCCGCCGCGAGGCGGTCGGGGGTGGGAAACGCGAAGGCGCCCTCCCCGAGAGGCGCGCCGAGGGCGCGGCAGAGCCGGTCGATCGACGTGCAGATCTTCGGAATGTTGTTGTTCGCGGAGACGATGAACGAGACGAGGACTTCCCACGGGTCCTGGGCCAGGATCCCGATCCCGCGGGTGCGCGCGAGCACCCGGGCGACGACCGGGTCGGCCGCGAGCGCCGTCTCGATGCTGGGAATCCTCCGGGCCGCCGGCGAAACCCCGAGGTACTCGGTCAGCCGCGCGCGCCCCCCCGGTGTGTCGGGCGCGATCAGCCAGAGCTCCCGGCCGTCCTGGCTCAGGCGGAAGACGTCCCGGCCGACCACTCCCACCGCCACCGGGCCCCCGCCCGGACCGCGCTCCCACCGCCAGCGGAAGGTCTGGCCCGATTGGAGCGTGCGCGCGAGGTCCAGGGCGTCCCCTCCGGGGAGAAGCGCCGCCACCGTCAGATCTCCCTGAGATCGATCGCGTCGACGACGAACTGCGACCAGGTCTCGAGTTGAGGGTACACCGCGCGGACCTCGTCGTGGGTGGCGAACACGCCCTGAAGCTTGGTGCGCTCGCGCACCCGGACGTCGGCGGAGGGCAGATCCACGACGTAGACGATGCCGAAGTGGACGCTGCCGACCTCCTCCCGGTCGTTGTTGAGGACGCCCACGGGCCGGGCGCGCCACCCCGCGGGGACCTCGACCTCCTCGGTCAACTCCCGCCGCATGCCGGCCTCCACGGAGTCGCGCGCGTCCCCGACGTCCTCCGGGTTGATGTGGCCGCCGAGGCCGATGGAGAATTTCTCCCTCAGGCGCGCTTCCGACCCGGCCCGGGTCCGCCGGACGAGGAAGACGCGGTCCTCGTGCCTGAGGACGCTGTACGGAATGATCTGCTTCAGGCTGGGGTCGTTCTCGACCCGGTCGCGCCGGGCGAAGAAGGCGTGCGTCGCGATCGCGGAGAGGTACGTCGCGATCCCGGCGGAGGAGAACCCGTGCAGTCCCCCGGCGGCGAATAGCCGCGCCCGGGGCACCACGAGGACCTCTTCCGGCATAGGGGTCAGTTGTCCAGGTACCGGCGGAACTCCTCCGGCCCCGAGCTTACGTGATGCGGAACTCGTAGGCCAGCATGCTGTCGGCGTCGTCGTTGTCGCAGTGGATCTTCCCCATGAGGACCCCGCCGCGGACGAAGAGGTAAGGGAGCATGAGCGGGATGTCGGACACGACGGGCAGCGTCGAGATCTCCTTCAGCGGGACCCACTGCAGGTCTCCCTCGTCGGTCGCCACCGGGTCGGGGGGATCGGATGGGTGCTCGGCGACGAAGACGAACAGCAGCCACTGCGCCCCGGTCGTCTGGGTGATTACCGTGATGACCGCGCGAAGCTGGGGGCCTCGAATCCTGAGGCCCGACTCCTCGTGTACCTCACGGAGCACCGCCTCGTAGGGGTCCTCGTGCGGCTCGATCTTTCCGCCCGGCGCGTTGTAGAGGCCTTCGTTCGGAGGCTTGCGGCGGCGGACCAGCAGCACCCGATCGCCGTCGCGGATGAAGCACAGGGTGCGTAAGTAGATCGGGCGCAGGGCCTCCCACCGGGTTGGGCTGCCGGGCCCGGCGGCCTGCGGCTCCCCCCGTCCCCCGGGTCCCGGTGGAAACGAAGCGCCCACCGGCTAGTGCGCCTGAAGTCGGGCCAGGTGGGCCTGCGCCCAGCCCGCGTAGACCGCGTCGTAATAACTGCCGTGAAGGGAGAGGGCGGTCTGAAACATCCGGATCGCGTCGGCCGGATGCCCTTGGCGCTCGTACACCCGCCCGAGGGTGATGTAGTACAGGGCGTACCGCCGGTCCAGGCGGATGGCATTCTGGAGCTCGTCGATCCCTTCCTGTTCGTGGTGAAGGAGCGCCAGGGCCGCGCCGTACCGCCAGCGGAGATCGGGATCCTGGGGCGATAGATTCACCTGGTCTCGGATCTTCGACAAGGCGATGGGCGAGGCGAGTTGCCACTGGAACTCCGTCGAGCTCTGGGCCTGCCCGTTGAACAGGACCTGGAGCGTCCAGGGGCCGGTGCGCGTCTCCAGGTCGGTCCCGAGGATGTAGAGGGGAAGGGCGAAGTCGAAGCTCTCCCACGGCGTGTTCCGATGCTGCGGCGTCTTCGCGTCGATCGAGAACGCCGGGCCCGCGGGATCGCTGACCCGGAGGGTCACGACCGTCTCGGTCTGCAGCTTCTTGACCCGGACGACCGCATACGGGAGATCGGTGTTGATGAAGCTCGTCGTGGGCTCCACGGGGGTCACCTCGCCCTGACCGAAGAGGTTACCGGACTTGATCCCTTTGGCCATCGTCACACCGACCAGTTGATTGGGTTGAGGCAAGCTGGATATCCGGGGCCCCGGAGGACTACCAACAGGGTCAATCCGGTCCCCACGATGAGCAGTGCGGTGCGGCGGCCGGAGGTCGTCATGCCGCGTCGCCGCGCCATGCGGTCAGCGAAGGATCATGTGGCCTGTTGCCCAGAGAATCAGCGCTCCAATGAGCAGGAAGAGCCCGAAATCCATCCCCTTGCTCCTTTCAACCTGACGCGCAGTGCCGGACATGTATGTACCCTGCCGGGCGGGAGCCTAAACGTGTGCGGTCCGGGACCCGAGCGCGCGCACGATGGGTGGTCGCGGACCGGGAGAAATCGTCCGCGGGCGCGAATCGTCGAACTGCGCCGGCCCGGCGGGCCTGCGGGTGGCGCGGAGGACCTCGATGCCTGCGAAGCAGACCATCACATCCATCAAGGCGTTGCGCGGCAAGGAGATCGCGAAGGGCGTCACGATCAAGCCGCTCGTCGGGGACCACGTGATGCTCAACTACGTGGAGCTCGTGCCGGAGGCCGTCGTCGCGCTGCATTCCCACCATCACGAGCAGCTCGGATTGATCATCGAGGGCGAACTCGAGATGGAGATCGGCGGGGAGCGGCGGACGCTCCGGCCGGGGGATACCTACCTCATTCCCGGCGGGATTCGACACAGCGGCCGGGCCGGCCGGGCCGGCGCCCTCGTCCTCGACGTCTTCTACCCGCTCCGGGAGGACTACCTCAAGCTCTTCGCCTGACCCCACGGTGGGGTGCTATGTCCTTCGCTTGCCCGAGAGGCCTTGCAGGGCCCGCAGGTATCTGATCTGTCCTGCGTGGTAGACATCGTGGGTGGTCGTCCGCACCACCCGCACCACGAGCGGTTGCGTCGCTCCGCCCTGATACCAGACAACCGGCTTGGAGAGGCCCGCATCATCGAGCGCCTGTGTCCGGGTCAGGAACTGGGTAGAGATCTCCAGCAGCGTTCGGCGGTCCCTCTCCCAATCGGCTTCGCTGCCGGCCGCCGGCTTCCAGTCATCGGCGCTCAGCCGCTCCCCGTCCGGCGGATGGCCGTCCCACGCGTCGAGCACTCCGCGCTTCCAGAGAATGAGATGGCGCACGATCTGCCAGATGGAATGCCGTTCCGGAGCGGGCTTCCATGCCGCCTGCGCGGCCGTCAGACCCTCGAGCGCCTCTTTGAGCGATGGCTGCCATTGCCAGTCCTCGGGTTCCAGGGTCGTATGGACATGGTCGACGGCGAGCTCCTGGAGCGTAAGGGCAACGCTTCGACTCATGGTCGCCTCCGGCTGGCCCGCCGCACGCCTGCGCCGGAACGGCCGACGCGGCGCCGGGGTTCGGGAAGTCATGCTTCCCGTCATCCGTCCCGTCATCCTTCACGATCCTCGAGGTCAAGCGCTCCGCGTTCGATCGCCTCGCGGAGGAGTTGTCCCAGGCAGACGGCGAGGTCCCCGCGGGTGACCAGGGCCTCCGCGGCGCGCGGGGGCGGGACGGCGGCGGGTACCGCCGTGGCGACGAGCCGGAGAGCGGCCCCCCACCGGAGCGGCAGGGCCGCGTCCTCCGGTCCGGCCTTGAACACGTCCGCGTCGGGGTGGATCGCGCCCGCCCCGCGCCACTTCTGGAGACTGCGCGCCACGGCGGCCACCCGCTGCTTCCCCTCGCCGACCGCCATGCCGTCCTCGGGAGCGAAGTGCAACGTCCCGCTGTCGCCTTCCCAGCCTCCATCGATGGCGAGGAGTTGTGTCGCGGCGAACGCCGGGTGCTCGAGCGGCACGTCGTCGTACCAGTACAGCGGAATGCCCTGGTCGAGCAGGAGCAGCTGGAAGCGCCGCATGAGGTCGTGCCGCTCCGGCACCGCCTGCGCGGAGGTCCGCGCCCGCTGACAGAAGAGCGCCAGCGAGGCGGCCGCCTCCCCCACCGCCCACTCCACCGGATGCAGGCGGTACGCTCCGTTCGCGATGTGCGTCGTCCCGATGTTCTTGGCGGCCGGGAAGAGATTGGCCGTCCTCGCCGGGATCAGCGCCCCGAGCGGGATCTGAAAGGGCCGGGTCGGGATGCTCGTGGTCCCCCCACCCCCGTGGAGGTCGATCGGATAGTACCCGATCCCGACGGTGTCATCGAAGCGGGCGGCCCGAGCGCCGGGGTGGAACGCTCGGGCGATGTCCTGCTCGCGGACCGTCCGCCTCGCGCGGAGGCGCCGGCCTTCGCGAATGTACGGGACCTGGGAGAGGCCGTCAGGGCTCCCCATGATGTCGGGCCTGGGACGGAGCTCGGGGTATCCGCGTCCGCCGTCGTCCCTCGGCGCCTCGGTCTGGAGCCAGTAGAGGAATCCCAGGCTGAGCCGGCGGGCCCGCTCGCGGAGGAGGGCCTGCTCGTCCGGGGAGCGGTCGATCAGGGGTCCCCCGCGGAAGTCGTTGCTCGGCCAGTTGATGATCGCCACGTCGTTGGAAACCCGCGGGTCATCGAAGTTTCGGGCGTCGAGCACGCGCCGGTAGGTGAAAAACGGCCCGTACGTCCCGGGCGCCTGCTCGAACATCCGGTAGGGGAGCGCGCCGGGGACCCTGGGGGTGGCGATGAGCGAATAGGGCTGCCCCGCCCGGTTCTCCTCGAACTCGGGAGGTTTGGCGATCGTGTGGACTTCCCCCGGCCGAAACTCCACGGCGAACGGGACCGTGAAATCCTGGACGCCGGCCGGGTCCGCCCGCTCGGGGGCGGAGGGCTCCCCGGTCTCCGCGCGGGATTCGGCCCCGGCCGCGTACGCGGTCGAGGTCAGGACATACAGGTCGCCGAGGTCGGTCGCGTCGAGCACGTACGCCGGCCGAAAGCGAACCGGCGCCCCGCTCTCGGTGTATCGGGCCAGGACCGAGGCGATCCGGCCGTCGACGACGTCGGCCTCGATGGCCCGGGCGTGGAGGAAGATCTGGAGGCTCCCTGAGTCGCGGGGACCGGCCAGCATCGCGTCCAGCACCGCCGCGCCGGCGCTCGGCTCGAACGAGAGCCGGCTGACCCAGGCGTTCCCGGGGTTGAGCCGGGGAGCGCGGCGCGCCTCGTCGCTGAGGACGTACTGCGACCGGTAGTGGGCGCGAATGGCGTTCCGGAGTTCGTAGTAGGCCGCGGTTCCGCCGAAGCCTTCGATGTGCTCGTGCTCATCGAGGTGGGAGACGCCCTGTGTGCTGATCTGCCCGCCGAGCCATCCGGTCTCCTCGAGGAGGCACACGCGTCCCCCCAGGCGGGCCGCCCGGAGGGCGGCGGCGACCCCGCCCAGGCCGCCGCCGACGACGAGCACATCGCACGCGATCTCGGCAGCCCCGGGATCCATGGCGGCGGAGGGCGCCCGGGTCAGCTGATGTTCAGCGAGATCGATTTCACCTCCATGTACTCGGCGATCCCCTGGCGGCCCCCCTCGCGGCCCAGCCCGCTCTCCTTGAAGCCGCCGAACGGGATCTCGTGCGTGTACCCGGTCGCGTCGTTGACGCAGACGAGCCCGTACTCAAGGGCCTCGCTCGTCCGGATCACCCGTCTGAGATCGCGCGAGGACAGGTAGGCCGCGAGCCCAAACGGGGTGTTGTTGGACCGGGCGATGACCTCCTCGTCGGTGTCGAAGATGAGCACCGGCGCCACCGGGCCGAAGGTCTCGTCCCGCGCGACCGGCATCTCCTCGCGGACCTCCGTCAGCACGGTGGGCGCGTAGAAGAACCCCCGCCCGTAGGCCCCGTCGGTGAGCCGGCGGCCTCCGATCAACGGGCGGGCGCCGGCGGCGACGGCGTCCTTGACGAACCCCTCCACCTTCTCGACGGTCTCCGCGTTGATCAGCGGCCCGACCTGGACCCCCGGCTCGAACCCGGGCCCCACCTTGATCGCCCGGACGGCCTCCGTGAACCTGCCGAGGAACGCGTCCGCGATCGGGCGATGGACGTAGATCCGGTTGGCGCAGATGCACGACTGACCGCCGACTCTGAGGTATTTGATCGCCACGGCGTTTTGGACCGCCCGGTCGAGGTCCGCGTCGTCGAAGACGATGAACGGGGCGTTGCCGCCCAGTTCGAACGCCACGCGCTTGAGCTGCGCCGCGGCCTGGGCCATCAGGACCTTGCCGACCTCGGTGGACCCCGTGAACGCGATCTTGCGGACGCGGCTGTCGCGCATGAACACCTCCGCGATCGGCGCCGCGCGCCTGCCCACCACGACGTTGAAGACGCCCGCCGGAAGGCCGGCCTCGGCGAACGCCCGCGCGATCTCGAGCGCGGTGAGGGGGGTCTCCTTCGGGGGCTTGAGCACGACCGTGCACCCGGCGGCCAGCGCGGGGGCGATCTTCCGCAGGACCATGGTGGCGGGGAAGTTCCAGGGCGTGATCGCCGCGACGACCCCGAGGGGCTGGTGGACGACCCAGAGCCGCTTGTGCGCGACGGGAGGCGGCACGATCTCGCCGTACACGCGCCGGGCTTCTTCGGCGAACCACGTGAGGTACTGGATCGCGAAGGTCACCTCGCCCCGGGCCTCGGCCAGCGGCTTGCCGTTCTCCTCCGTGATCAACCGCGCGAGCGCATCGGTCCGTTCGGCGAGGAGGTCCCGCGCCCGGAGCAGCACCTTGCCCCGCTCCAGCGCGGTCAGCGCCGCCCACTCCGGGAACGCCCGGGCGGCGGCATCGACCGCCGCGCGCGCCTGGTCGGGACCTCCATCGGGAACGAGCGCCACGGGCTCGGACGTGGCCGGATTCAGCACCTCAAATTGGCTTCCGCGGTCGCCGTTGACCCAGCGCCCGTCGATGAACAAGGGAAACGCTCTC
>VBAO01000118.1 GCA_005883865.1 Candidatus Segetimicrobium genomatis | reverse complement strand
CGGTCGCGCGCATCCTGGACCGAGCCCTCTCCGGCGCCGATGTCACCGCCGAGGAGGCCGAGGTGCTGCTGCGGGCCTCCGGGCGCGAGCTCCTGGCCACGATGGCGGTCGCGGACGGGCTCCGTGCCGAGGCCGTAGGCAACGTCGTGACGTACGTGGTCAACCGCAACATCAACTTCACCAACGTCTGCATCAAGGGGTGCGGCTTTTGCGCGTTCAGCCGGGATTTCCGGGAGGAAGAAGGCTACTTCCTCCCCGAGGAGGAGGTCGTCCGGCGGGCCCGGGAAGCGCGGGACCTCGGCGCGACGGAAATCTGCGTCCAGGCGGGGCTCCCGCCGAAGATGGACGGCGACTTCTATATCCGGCTGACCCGCGTCCTCAAGGAAGCGGTCCCGGAGATCCACATCCATGGGT
>VBAO01000117.1 GCA_005883865.1 Candidatus Segetimicrobium genomatis | reverse complement strand
GGACCGCATCGCTCCCGGACGGATCCGGACGGCGCAGTGGATTGAGGTGATCACGACCGCCCACGAGCTCGGCATTCCCACGACGTCGACGATGATGTTCGGCCACGTCGAGACGGCAGCCCACCAGGCGCGTCATCTCGTTCTGCTGCGCGATCTCCAGCGGCGCTCCGGGGGGTTCACCGAGTTCGTGCCGCTGAGCTTCGTCCATACGGAGGCGCCGATGTGGAGGAAACAGCTCATCCCCGGGCTGCGGGCGGGCCCGACGGGCGCGGAAGTGTTCCGCCTCCATGCCGCGGCCCGCATCGTCCTCAACCGGGCCATCCCGAACCTCCAGGTCTCCTGGGTCAAGGAGGGGCCGCGCCTCGGCCAGCTGCTGCTCGCGGCCGGCGCGAACGATCTTGGAGGCACGCTCATCAACGAGAGCATCTCCACGGCCGCGGGCGCGGGGTTCGGCCAGCTCGTTCCCCCGATGGAGATGCGACGGCTCATTTGGGATGCGGGCCGCATTCCCGCGGAGCGGTCCACCACGTACCGCATCCGCCGCGTGTTCGAGGATGAGGCGACCGATCACCCGGAGGCCCTGGACGTCGCGGCGCAGGAGGCCGGGCGGTTCGGCAGTTACCATCAGCTGATCAAGATGGACCGGTACCGCTACCGCCACCCGCGCCCGAGCGCGCAGGGCGCGCCCAGATCGTAGGGGGAAGCGCCCCCGGCACGTACACGAGATCGGCCGGCTCATCGACGTCGAGCGCGAGGCCGGGACGCCGGACCAGGACGGCCCGCAACCCCCCGGCCCCCGCGGCCCGGCGGTGCGCGATGAGGCTCGCCCCGCCGTATGCCGGCCGGAGACGTGCGCCCGGGGGAAGGAGCATGGCGTTCGTGCCGAGCCCATCCTTGGACGGCGCCAGGACGACCGCGTCTCGGGCTCCCGCGGACAGGAGCGCCGCGATGTCCACCGGCTGAAGCAACGGCAGATCCGAGGCGATGACCAGGGCCGCCCGGGATGACGCCGCAAGCGCCTCGAGCGCGCCCCCGAGCGCCGCGTTGAGCCCGACGCCGTGATCGACGAGCGTCCGCACCCCCCGGGCATCCGCCCAGGCACGGACGACGGGGTCGGGGGTCACGACGAGGACGTCCTCGATGCCCGGCACGGCCCGGAGCGCGGCGCACACGGTCCTGAGCATCGCCAGGCTCAGGGCGCCTCGGGCCTCGGGAGAGAGCGCGACCGCGAGCCGGCTCTTCGCCAGGCGAAACAGCTTTTGCGGCACGATGGCGCCGGTCCTCATCGACCGGGCCTCACTCCGGCCTGACGGGGATCTCGACCCCTCTCGCCCTGGCGATCGCGAGCAGGTCCCGGGCGAGGCGCCGGCGCCCCGCGTCGTCCGGCATCAGCGTGTCCGCGCATTCGACCTCGAGCGCCCGCCCCGGGGATCCGGCGCCCGCCACGGATCCGGTCAGCGCCCGGTCGCGGGCGTCCAGGACGAAGACGTCGAGAAAGGTCCGGTACAGCGCGACGACGGCGTGCGGGGCGGCGTCCATGCCCAGGCCCCGGAGCATCTCCACGGTCGGCCCTTTGACGGCCTCGCCGCGGATCAGCGGGGTGACGGCGACGCGGAGGGCGGCGCTCTGGGCGAGGGCCGCCTCCATCCCCGGGAGCGCGAGGATCGGCCGGATGCTGACGACCGGATTGCTCGGCGCCACGATGAGCAACCGGGCGGACCGCACGGCATCGACCGCCTCCGGCGACGGGCGGGCGCGCTCGAGGCCCTCGAACTCGACGGCGGTGACCGGGTCGCGGGCGCCCCGGAGGACGAAGTACTCCTGAAACGCCAGCCGGCCCGCGGGCGTGCGGACGACCGTGGCCACCCGGTCGTCGCTCATCGGGAGGACCACCGGGGCGATCCGGAGCGCCTCGCGCAGGCGGTGGGTGACCTCGGTGAGCCGGCGGCCTTCGCGCAGCATCTCCAGGGCGGCCCACGTATCCCCCTCGATCCCCCAGCCCCGCTCGCGGCCCGCCAGCCCGGCGAGGGTGTACAGCACCGTGTCGACGTCGGGGGAGATGTGCAGGCCGAGATGCTGCCAGTCGTCGGCCGTGTTGACGATCACGGTGAGCGCCGACGGGTCGGCCAGCACCGCCGCGATCCCGGCGACGAGCTTCGCCCCTCCCACACCGCCGCAGAGCACCGTGAGCATGCTCGGGGAGGTCTAGAGGACGGTCACGAGACCGTCGAGCGGCTTGCGGGGCGGGATCGGAGGCGAGTGGGCCGGATAGCCGATCGTGAGCAATGCCTGAGGGACGAACGTCCGTGGAAGCCGGAGGGCCTGGCGGACGACGCCCGGACAGAAGAGCGGCGCGCAGGTCCAGCAGGCCCCAAGGCCGTAGGCCGTCGCCGCCAGGAGCAGGTTTTGGATCGCGGCCGCCGCGCTCTGCACGGCCATGGTTTCCTCCGCGGCCCGCCGGGCGCGATCCGGGTAGACGTCCATGCCCTCCATCGTGTAGCCGACGAGGATCAGGACCGGCGGCTCGCTGAACCGGCGCAGCGAGAACCCGAGCTCGGCGCCGATGACGGCCTTCGGCGCCCCTCCGCGCTCGAGGTCGCGCCGCCATCGGACGGCCATGCGCTCGGCCAGCCGGCGCCTGAGCGCGGGGGTCCCGATCACGACGTACCGGACCGGCTGGGCGTTGTGGGCCGTTGGGGCGGAGGCCGCCGACTCGAGAAGGGCGCGCACCACCGCCTCGGGCACCGGGGCGGGCCGGTAGAAGCGCACCGTTCGCCGCGCGGCAAGCAGGGGCGGCACCTCGGGAGGGCCCGCCGGGAGGGAGGTCATCATCGTGCCACGAAGATTCGCGCACGCCCTCATGGCCTTCCTCCGCGCGACCTGGGCCGCGGCAGGAGTCTCCCGGCGGTGCCTCGAACAACCGTGCCTGTTCTGACACTCGGGGGGAGGACGGAGGGGACTACCGAGCACCTCGCAGGTCTGCGATCGCGGTCCCAGGGGCATACTCTTCCCGGAGGTGGTCAGACATGCGCAGAACCGCAACCTTTGCGGCCATGCTCGCGCTCGCGGCCGGCCTGTTGATTCCGACGGCCGGTGCCCAGACCGGCGCCTCGATTCAGATCGTGGCGCCGAGGAACGGATCCGGCGTCTCCGGCAAGATGATGGTCGTCGAGGTCCGGGTCCAGAACTTCATGCTCAATCCGCTTTCGATCGGGAAGGCCCGCATGCTCGGTGAGGGCTACTGGCGCGTCTTCGTGGACGGGAAGTTCGCCGGCGTCTCGGCCGACGAGGTCATCTCCATCCCGAACGATACGTTCCCCTCGCTTCCGGCCGGCAAGCACACGATCAAGGCGGCGCTGTACAACAACGATCACTCGCCCGTGCCGGGTGGGGAGAGCTCCGAGATCACGATCACGATTCCACAGAAGAGCCCCATGAGCTACGCCCCGGGCTCGGGGAACCCCGGGATCAAGATCGTCGTCCCCCGCAACAAGGCGACCACAAGCCCGTACGTGGTCGTGTGGGTCCGGATCAAGGGGTTGAAAGAGAACCCGATGGGGCTCGGCAAGGCGGCGAGGCCGGGAGAGGGCAACTGGCGCCTGTATGTCGACGGGCAGCTGGCCGGCGTCTCCACCACGACCGTGGCGGATGTGGTGCTGCCACGCGGGAAGCACATCCTGGGGGCGAGCCTTCGCAACAACGATCACTCGCCGATGAAGGGCGCGTCGAGCGACCAGGTCTCCATTACGGTGAAGTGACGCCCCCCGACACCGCGGTCGCCTAGCACCTCAAACGGACGTCCGGGGTGCGATTGGCATCCCGGCGTTCCCTAATGTACGGTACGTGGGCCACCGCGTGCGCGCGCCTCCGGGCGCGGCCGCGGTGGCCCTCGCCTACTCCGCGGCCGGCGGGACGACGACCGCCGCGCGCTGGACGTCCTCGTAGCGGACCTTGGCCACGTCGAATTCTTCCAGGTTGGCCGCGAGCTTCTTGAAGGTCTGCTCGAAGCCGGGCAGCGTCTTGCGCTGTCGCGTCAGCGGGGTGGTTCGCGAGAGGACGAAGTTCTTGACGTACGGGTGACCGATGCCCCGCTTCTTGAGCCTCGCCACCACGTCGCCGAGGACCTCGTCCGCCCGGCGCACCATCCCGGCGCGCTCTTCGCGTTCGGGGAAGGTCTTCGGGAAGGCGCCCTTGAGGAACTTGTCCACCCGGCGAAGGATCGGGGCGAAGGCGCCCCCGGCGAAGCGCTTGTTGGTCTCGTACAGGAGGCCGAGCGTGATGAAGTGCGGGGCCTCGAACTGGAAGGCATACTCTTCCTCGCCGGCCGTCGGGTCCTCCGTCATCAAGCCTCGGTACATGCGGATGACTTCCAGAGATTTCTCCTTCAGGTTGTGGGCCTTCTCGGTGTTCAGCGCCAGGATCTGGAAGGCGACGTCGGCCTCCGGGATCGCGATGGCCGGGATCAATGCACCTTTGAGCTTTTCCAGGACCGCCCGGCGGTGATTGCCGTTGGGGGTCCAGTACACTCCCGGCCTGGGCGAGACGACCACGATGGGATCGACGAAGCGGTCGACCTTCTTGACCGCGTTCAGCAGGCGCTTGATGTGGGTGGGGGACGGATCGCGCTGATAGGGCGTCGGCTCGACCTTCGCCATCGGCAGCAGGCAGCAGATCTGCCAGTGGTCCCCCACCGGGTCCTGGTAGATGGCCAGGGGGTGTCCGCCGTCGCGCTCGATCTGCTCGGCCAGGGCGCCGGCCTGCTTCGACGGAGCGGTGTCGGGAAAGACCGTCCAATGGCTCATGCGCGTCCCCCATGCACAGCGGCGTTGACCACGGGATGCGAGGGGCGCTTCGGGGGAACCCTCGCAGGGACCTTCCCATCGCCCGCCGAACCCGGGCGGTACCATGGGCGCCGAATAGGAGGTGGGCATATGAGGCGCTTTGTGACCGGTGTGCTCGTGTTCGTGCTGGTCGCGGCGGGAGGGATGGTGACCGGAGGCTTTGCGGCCAGTTATGGCCCGCAGGAGACGGTCGTCATCGCGCGCGACATCTCCGACGCCGTGTCGCTGGATCCGCAGCTCGCCTATGAGGCAGGGAGTACCCAGCCGGTCCTCCAAATGTATTCCAACCTCGTCACCTTCCCTCGCGGGAACCTCACCCAGCCCCGGCCCGAGGTCGCGCAATCGTGGGACGTGAGCCAGGATGCCCGGACGTACACCTTCCATCTGAAGCGCGGGATCGTGTTCTCGAGCGGGAACCCGCTGACCGCGGACGACGTCCTCTACTCGTTCCAGCGCGTCGTCAACCTGCCCAAGGACCCCGCGTCGTGGCTCATCACCCAGACGGGGATCGATGACCGCAACGTCGCGAGCGCGGTCCAGGCCCCCGACCCGTACACCGTGGTGATCACGCTGCCCAAGCCGTTCAGCCCTGGGGCGTTCCTCTCGATCCTGGCCAACTCGGTCGCCGGCATCGTCGACGCCCAGACGGTCAGGGCGCACGCGCAGAACAACGATTGGGGGACCGCGTGGCTGAACGATCACTCGGCCGGCAGCGGCCCCTATGTGCTCGTGGCGTGGGAGCGTCAGGTGAAGATCGAGCTGGCGGCGAACCCGCGGTACAATCTCCGTCCGGCGCCGTCCATCAAGCGCATCGTGTGGCCCAACATCATGGAGAACACGCTGCAGCGGGAGATGCTCGGGCGCGGGGACGCCGATATCGCCTGGGACCTCTCGGCGGCTCAGATCGCCGCGGCCAGGAGCGATGCGCGCTTTTACATCGTCCAGACGCCCGACCTGGCGATGGAGTACCTGGGCATGGACGTCAAGAACGTGCCGGCGTTTGGCAAGGCGGAAGCGCGCCGCGCCGTGAAGTACGCCCTCGACTACGACGGGATCATTCGGGACCTGCTGACCGGGAACGGGGCGCCCCTGCAGGGGGTGCTCCCCAAGGGGCTGTTCGGCTATGATCCGGCCCTGCCGTTCAAGCACGACCCGGCGAAGGCCCGGAGCCTGCTGCAGGAGGCGGGCTTTGCGAACGGCTTCACCACCGATCTGCTGGCGTCGACCGGGACCGCGGCCGGGGGCATCTCGGCGGGGGACCTGGCGGCGAAGATCAAGAACGACCTGGCGGAGGTGGGCATCACGGCCAACGTCCGCCAGGTGGCATCGAGCGAACTCCTGAAGACGTACCGGGGGCAGCAATCTCAGATGGTGCTCCTCAGCTGGTTCGTGGACTACCCCGATCCCGACGACTTCGCCAAGCCGTTCGGCGACTACACGCAGAAGTCGTTGGCGTGGCGGCTCCAGTACTACAACGATCCGGTGGCGAAGCTCGTGGACCAGGCCGCGGGAATGCAGAACACGCCCGAGCGCGGCACGCTCTACAAGAAGGTCAACGAGATCATGACGCAGGACGGTCCGTTCGCCATCATCTACCAGCCGGTGATCTCGCTCGCGGTATCGAAGCGCATTCAGCACCTGCTCTTCGACCCGGTCAACTTCATCGACTTCCTGGCGCTGACCAAGCGATAAGGCGGGGCGGGTCCTGAACCTCCTTCGCTTCGTGGCGCGCCGCGCCGCCCTGACGGTCTTTGTCATCTTCGGGGTGACGCTCGTCACGTTCGTGATCTCGCATGTCGTCCCGGCCGACCCGGTCGTGGCCTACCTCGGGGAGCACGCGCCCCCGGCCTTGGTGGAGAAGGTGCGCCACCAGATCGGCCTCGACCGCCCGCTGCCCGTCCAGTATCTGATCTACCTC
>VBAO01000116.1 GCA_005883865.1 Candidatus Segetimicrobium genomatis | reverse complement strand
GGGCCTCGTCTTCCACCTCGTCGGGGTCGAGCTCCGACTGCTGGGCGTTGCCGAGCATGTCCCCGATGCCGTTGCAGAAGGTCACGACGTCGTCGAGCAGCTCGGACGCGATGCCCCGGGCTCCCAGCCCGACCATCTGGAACCGGATGGAGCGCGACCTGAGGCGCTTGCTCTGGGCCCCCGACCACTCGACGAGCTCCTCGAGCGCGTACACGGCTTCACCGGGGCCGCGCTCCATCACCAGGGTCACGAACCCCTGGCAGCCGCGCCAGACCTGCCGGATGAGTCCGGCGAGGAAACGCTTCTCTTCCGCGGTCAGCCCCTTAGTCTCTTTCACCTGATGCGCTCCATGCCCCCCGCCTGCTCGATGCGGCGCGGTCGCGCCGCGTCCCCCTGGTTCGACGGGAGCCCGAGGACCTCCTCCGGCCTGTGAAGCGCTCCAAGCCGGAGGCGGGACTGGCAGATCTGCTTCGCAATCTCGGGGAAGCCCCGGCCGTCCCGTTTGTGGCGGCGCCGTTCCAGGTCGCCGCCCTGCAGGCGCTCGACCGAGGCGACGTGGTGGTCGCCGCCCCCACCGGGAGCGGCAAGACGTGGATCGCCGAGCAGGAGATCGCCAGGCTGCATCAAGACGGGGCCCGACACCCGGTGCGCGGCCAGGGGCGCATCTGGTACACGGCGCCGCTCAAGGCGCTCTCCAACCAGAAGTTCAGACGCTTTCAACGGTTGTACGGCGAGGACGCCGTCGGGTTGCTCACCGGTGAGCGCCGCATCAACCCGCACGCCCCCGTGCTGGTGGCGACCACGGAAATTCTTCGGAACGCCTTCTACGATCCCGCGGGCGACGGCGATCCCCCCGAGGTCATCGTCCTCGACGAAGCCCACTACCTCGCCGACCCGGAGCGGGGGACGGCGTGGGAGGAGATCCTCCTGCTCGCCCCGCGCGCCACCCGCCTGCTGCTGCTGTCGGCCACGATCCCCAACGCGGAGGAACTCGCGGCATGGCTCGGGGAGGTGCGCGGGGCCCAGCCCGAGGTGATCACCCTCGAGACCCGCCCGGTCCCGCTCCAGTTCCTCCTCGCCGACGGCACCGGGCGCCTGCTCCCCCCCGATCCCAACGCCGTCACGACGCGGGGCCGGAACCTCCGCTGGCTCAGGACCGCGGCCGATGCGCTCGAGCACCGCCGGCTGACCCCGGCGATCCTCTTCTTCCCGAGCCGGAGAGAATGCGACGATGCGGCGAGGATGCTCGGCGCTCAGCCCGCGCCCGACGAGGCCCGCCGCGCCGAGAAGCTGAGGGAGTGGATCCGGCAGGTCCCGGAGCTCACCCACCACCCCCTCCTTCCCGCGCTCCAGCGGGGCGGGGTCGCCCCGCACCACGCGGGGCACCTCACCGCGTGGCGCATGTGCGTCGAAGAGATGCTCGAGGCGGGGCTCGTCCGCCTCGTGTGCGCCACGACAACGCTCGCCGCCGGACTCGACGTCCCCGCGCGCACGGTGCTGCTCTCCACCCTCTACCGGAACAGTCCCTCGGGGCCCGAAGCGCTCACCCCGACCGAGTTCCACCAGATGACCGGGCGCGCCGGACGGCGCGGTCGCGACACGCTCGGGGTCGCGGTGATCGCCGTGGAGAACCCCTCGGAGGCCGACGAGGGCCTGGCGCTCGCCGACGCGGCGCCGGATCCCGTGGTCTCCGCGTTCACGCCGTCCGACGCCCAGGTCCTGAACCTCCTCGCGCGCGCATCGATCCGGGACGCGGAAGCGATCTTGAAGAGGTCGTTCGCGGCCTTCCAGCGACGTCCTCAGATTGCCCCGGTCCGGGAGCGCCTGCTGGCCCTGCCCTCCGACCCGTTGACGAGCCGCCCGTGCGGCGACCGCCTGGCCACCCGCAGCCGGTTCGACCACCTGGTCCGGCGCCTCAGGCAGTCACGGCACAAGAAGGCGGGCGGTCCCGCGGCCGCGGCCGCCGATGACGTCGCCGACGCCGGTCGCGCGCTTCTCGAGATGCCCTGCACCGGCTGCCCGATCGTCCCGCAGTGTCTGGCGACGCTCAAAGACCTGCGTGCGGTCGAGCGCCGGCGACGCCTGCTCGAAGCCGAACTCTCGGATCTCGAAGACCACGAAGTCCGGGTGTTCCGGAGGCGCGCGGTCATCCTGCGCGACCTCGGCTACCTCGACCACGAGTGGCGCCTCACGGCTGCGGGCAGGATCGCCGCGCGAATCCGGCACCCGCGGATGCTGGTCCTCGCCGAAGCGCTCCGGCACCGCATCTTCCCGGCCGATGCCGTCGCGCTCGCCGCGGTGACCGCCGCCCTCGGCACCGAGCGGATCGGACCGCCCCAGCGGGGCGGTCCGCGCGGGCCACGTCACCGCGACCTGCGCCACCGGAGGTACGATCTCCGGGTTCAGCGTGATGCGGCTCGATGGGACGTCTCGCGCGACGCGATCGGCGCGGCGTTTCATCAGGCAGCCTGGCACGAGACTCGGAAGGCCCTCGTGACGCTCCGCGGCATCATCGCCGGGATCAACAAACGCCTGACCGCCGCGGGGTTGCGCGAAGATCCGCTGGAGCGTGAGTTCGATCCCGTGGGGAGCGGTCCGGCTCCCGCGTTCCAACGCGCAGCGGTGGTGGGCGCCTGGGCATCCGGGCGCCCATGGGAGGAAGTCGTCGCCCGGCACCGCATCCCCGAGGGCGACCTCCAGCGCCTCGTCTGGCAGGCCGCCGAGATCCTCGCCCAACTCGAGGATTCGCCGCAGGGATTGCTGTCATCGGCAGCGCACATTGCCCGCGAGACGATGCTCAGGACCCCCGTCCTGTGAACCCGATCGCCGCGGGGCCTCTCGTTGGCCTGACCGTCCTGGACCTCTCCACGATCGTCTCGGGGGGGACCGTCACCTCCCTGCTCGCCGATCTCGGGGCCCAGGTGGTCAAGATCGAACACCCGGAAGGTGGCGACCCGCTCCGATCGTGGGGCCCATTCGTCGCGGGCGTCTCGGTTTGGTGGAAGGTCGTCTCCAGGAACAAAAAGTCGATCACCCTGAACCTCAGCCGGCCGCGCGGGCAGCAGCTCCTCACGGAGTTGGTCGATCGCGCCGACGCCCTCGTCGAGAACTTCCGACCCGGCACCCTGGAACGGTGGGGGGTCGCGCCGGCGGCCCTCCTCGAACGGAATCCTCGGCTGGTAATCCTCCGGATCTCGGGGTTCGGGCAGACCGGCCCGTACCGGCACCGGCCGGGGTTCGGCACGGTCGCGGAGGCCATGAGCGGCCTCGTGGCCCTCAGCGGATTTCCCGACTCCCCTCCCCTCTTGCCGCCGCTGCCGATGGCCGACGAGGTCGCGGGACTGACGGGCGCGCTCGCCGTGATGGCGGCGATCCACCACCGCGGGCGTTCCGGCCGCGGGCAGGTGATCGACGTGAGCCTCTACGAACCGCTCTTCCGCCTGCTCATCCCGTACGTGACGCAGTACACGGCGCTTGGGATCCTGGCGCAGCGGACGGGCAACTCCTTCTCGGACGCCGCGCCGCGCAACCTCTACCGGGCCGGGGACGGGACCTGGATCGCGCTGTCGGCGACCAGCCAGCGGGTCTTCGAGCGGCTGGCGGCGGCGATCGGCCGGCCGGACCTGGTCGACGACCCCAGGTTCCGGGACAACACAGCCAGGGTCGGCCACCGCGAGGAACTCGACGCGATCGTGGCGGAGTGGATGGCCGCGCGTCCCCAGGAGGAGATCCTGGCGCGCCTCGAGGAGAGCGGCGCCGTGGCCGGCCCCGTGTACGATGTGCCGCGAATCCTCGAGGACCCCCAGTATGCCGCGCGCGAAGACGTGATCCCGGTGCAAGATCCGGACCTCGGGGAGATCAAGATGGTGGGGGTCGTTCCGAAGTTCTCGGAGACGCCGGGCGCGGTCACGCACCCCGGGCCACGGCTGGGCGCGCACAACCACGAGATCTACGGGGGCTGGCTCGGGCTCGACGACGGCGCGCTCGCACGTCTCGCCGCGGAAGGCGTGGTCTAAGCAGGTCTCCTCTCCATGCGGACGCTCGACGCCGGCGTGATCACCCAGGCCATCCGAGACCTCTGCATCACGGTCAACCACCGGATGGGGCCGGACATGCTGGCCGCCCTGGAACGCGCCCGGGCGATCGAGGAGTCCGAATTGGGCCGATCGGTCCTCGACCGGCTCCTGGAAAACGCCCGGGTGGCCCGCGAGCACTGGTTTCCGATCTGCCAGGACACCGGCACGGCCGTGATCTTCGCCGACCTCGGCCAGGACCTCCACGTGACGAATGGGGATCTGGAGGGCGCCATCAACGAGGGGGTGCGGCAGGGCTATCGGGAAGGGTACCTGCGTGCCTCGATCGTCCGCGGGCCGCTCGACCGGGTGAACAC
>VBAO01000115.1 GCA_005883865.1 Candidatus Segetimicrobium genomatis | reverse complement strand
ACCGACCGGACCGAGACCGCGGCCACCCCGGCCTGCTCGATCTCCTCCGCGACGGCTTCCTCGATCTCCCGGCCGGCCTCCACCAGGACCCGCTTGCCGCGCGGAGCCACGACGTCCTCCGCGGTGACGCGGCCCGCGATCCGGTCCGCGATCGACACGACCACCTGGTTGCCGTCCATGATCGACCCGAGCTCGACTCCCGACGTGGTCTTGCAGTCCTCTTCCCGGACGATCACGTCCTGCGCGACGTCCACCAGCCGCCGGGTGAGGTAGCCGGACTCCGAGGTCCGGATCGCCGTATCCGCCAGGCCCTTGCGCTGCCCGTGGGTGCTGATGAAGTACTCCAACACGGTCAGGCCCTCGCGGAAGTTCGCCTTGATGGGCAGCTCGATGATCCGGCCGGACGGATCGGTCATCAGCCCCCGCATCCCCGCCAACTGGCGGATCTGCTGGATGTTGCCCCGGGCGCCCGACTGGGCCATCATGTACAGCGGGTTGAAGGGGGTGAACGTCTTGAGCATGGCCCGGGTGATCGCCTCCGTCGCCTCCGTCCAGACGTCCACGGTCTTCAGGTACCGCTCCTCGTTGGTGATGAGGCCCCGGCGGTACTGGGTGTCGATCGCATCGACCTCTTTGTCGGCCTTGGCCAGGATCTCTTCCTTCTCCTTGGGGATCACGATGTCGCTGAGCGCGATCCCGCTCCCGCTCACCGTCGCGAAGTGGAACCCGAGGTCCTTGATGCTGTCGAGCAGTTGCACCGTCTTGGTCGAGCCGAGGCGGCTGTAGGCCTCCGAGACGATCTGCGAGAGGATCTTCCGGTCGCAGACCTCGTTGATGAAGCGCAGCTCCTCGGGGATCGCCTCGTTGAAGATCACCCGGCCGACCGTGGTCTCGATCAGCTCCCCGTCCTGGCTGAGCCGCACCTTGATCTTGGCGTGCAGGCCCACCACCCCGCTCTCGTACGCCAGGACCACCTCGTCCGGCCGGCTGAAGATCTTGCCCTCCCCCAAGGCCCCCGGCTGCTCGAGCGTGAGATAGTAGGACCCGAACACGATATCCCGGGTGGGGCTCGTGATCGCGCGGCCGTACGCCGGCGAGAGGATGTTGTAGGCGGACAGCATGAGCACCCGCGCCTCCGCCTGCGCCGCCGCGCTCAGCGGCACATGCACGGCCATCTGGTCGCCGTCGAAGTCGGCGTTGTACGCGGTGCACACCAAGGGGTGCACCTGAATGGCCTTCCCCTCGATCAGCACGGGCTCGAACGCCTGGATGCCGAGCCGGTGGAGGGTCGGCGCGCGGTTGAGCAGCACCGGATGCTCGTGGACGACCTCCTCGAGGACGTCCCAGACCTCGGGCCGGGCCCGCTCGACCATCCGCTTCGCGCTCTTGATGTTCTGGCTGAGCCCCTTGTCGACGAGCTTCTTCATCACGAACGGCTTGAACAGCTCGAGCGCCATCTCCTTGGGGAGCCCGCACTGGTACAGCTTGAGCTTCGGGCCGACGACGATCACGGATCGGCCGGAGTAGTCCACCCGCTTCCCCAGCAGGTTCTGCCGGAACCGCCCCTGCTTGCCCTTGAGCATGTCGCTGAGGGACTTAAGCGGCCGGTTGTTCGGCCCCGTCACCGGGCGCCCGCGGCGCCCGTTGTCGATGAGCGCGTCCACCGCTTCCTGCAGCATCCGCTTCTCGTTGCGGACGATGATCTCGGGGGCTCCCAGGTCCAGCAGCCGCTTCAGCCGGTTGTTCCGGTTGATCACCCGGCGGTACAGATCGTTGAGGTCGCTGGTCGCGAACCGCCCGCCGTCGAGCTGCACCATCGGCCGGAGGTCCGGGGGGATGACCGGGATCACGTCGAGGATCATCCAGTCCGGCTTGTTGCCGCTCTTGCGGAACGCCTCGACGACCTCGAGCCGCTTGAGGATCTTCATCCGCTTCTGGCCGCTCGCCGTCTTGAGCTCGACGCGGAGCTTCTTGCCGATGGCCTCGGCGGAGAATTCGTTGAGCAGCTCCTTGATCGCCTCCGCCCCGATCCCCGCCTTGAAGCCGTTGCCGTGCTTCTCCCGAAACTCCCGGTACTCCGCCTCGGTGAGCAGCTGCTTCTTCGCGAGGCCCTTGATGTTGTTTGGATCGGTGACGACGTAGGACGCGAAGTAGACCACGCGCTCGAGCGCGCGGGGGGACATGTCGAGCATGAGGCCAACCCGGCTCGGGACCCCCTTGAGGTACCAGATGTGGCAGACGGGCGCGGCCAGCTCGATGTGCCCCATCCGCTCCCGGCGCACCTTGGCGCGGGTCACCTCGACGCCGCAGCGGTCGCAGATGATCCCCTTGAACCGGATCCGCTTGTACTTGCCGCAGTGACACTCCCAGTCCTTGGTCGGGCCGAAGATCCGCTCGCAGAACAGCCCGTCGCGCTCCGGCTTGAGGGTCCGGTAATTGATCGTTTCCGGCTTCTTCACCTCGCCCCGGGACCACAGGCGGATCGTGTCGGGGGACGCCAGGGCGATCTTGACCGCAGAGAAGTTGTTGACGTCCTGCATAACCTAGAGCGCCTCCACGTGTTCGTCTCGTTGCTCACGCACCGGCAGACCCTCGAACGCCGGGACGGCTAATACTCTTCCACCAGCGCCTCTTCGCCTTCCAGGTTGATGCCGAGGGCGCGGGCGGTCTCGGCGATGTCTTCCTCGATCTCCTTGAGTTCGATCTCCTTCTGATCCTCGCTCAGCACCTTCACGTCGAGGCAGAGGCTGTGGAGCTCTTTCACCAGGACCTTGAACGACTCGGGGACGCCGGGCTCCTGGATGTTCTCGCCCTTCACGATCGCCTCGTAGGTCTTGACCCGCCCGACCACGTCGTCGGACTTGACGGTCAAGAGCTCCTGGAGCGTGTTGGCCGACCCGTACGCCTCGAGGGCCCAGACCTCCATCTCGCCGAAGCGCTGCCCGCCGAACTGCGCCTTCCCGCCCAGCGGCTGCTGGGTGATCAGCGAGTAGGGGCCGGTCGACCGCGCGTGGATCTTGTCCTCCACCAGGTGCAGGAGCTTCATCATGTAGATCTGCCCGACCGTGACGGGCTGCGCGAACTTCTCGCCGGTCCGCCCGTCGATCAGGGTCGTCTTGCCGGTCTCGCTGACCCCGGCCTGCATGCCGGCCTCGGTCTTGGAGGCCTTCTTGAGCAGCTCGAAGATCTCGCCCTCGCGGGGCCCGTCGAACACCGGGGTCTCGGCCTGGAACCCCAGGAAGGCGGCCGCCCAGCCGAGGTGGGTCTCCAGCACCTGGCCGACGTTCATGCGGGACGGGACGCCGAGCGGGTTCAGCACGATATCCACCGGGCTCCCGTCGGGCAGGTACGGCATATCCTCCTGGGGGAGGATCTTGCTGATCACGCCCTTGTTCCCGTGGCGCCCGGCCATCTTGTCGCCCACGGTGATCTTGCGCTTCTGGGCGACGTAGACGCGGACGAGCTGGTTGACCCCCGGGCTCAGCTCGTCCCCCGCCTCGCGGGTGAACACCTTGACGGCCACGACCTTGCCCTTCTCCCCATGGGGCACCTTGAGCGAGGTGTCCCGGACCTCCCGGGCCTTCTCCCCGAAGATCGCCCGGAGGAGCCGCTCCTCCGCCGTGAGCTCGGTCTCGCCTTTCGGGGTCACCTTGCCGACCAGGATGTCCCCGCTGGATGTCCCGGGTGATCTCCTCGGGGCCGAGCTTTGTGTCCCGGGCCTCGACCTCGTACTCCTCGATGTGGATACTGGTGAAGAGATCTTTCTTCACCAGCCGCTCGCTGATCAGGATCGCGTCCTCGTAGTTGTAGCCCTCCCAAGGCATGAACGCGACGAGCACGTTGTGCCCCAGCGCGATCTCGCCCTGGTCCGTGCACGGACCGTCGGCGATGACATCGCCCAGGTCGACGCGCTCGCCCACCTCCACGATGGGCCGCTGGTTGATGCACGTGCCCTGGTTGCTCCGCTGGAACTTGACGAGCCGGTGCGTCCGCTCCTTGCCGCGGTCGGGCTTGATGACGATCGCGTCGCCGGTCACGCTCAGCACTTCCCCCGCCTCGCGCGCCACCACCACCGCGCCCGAGTCGATGGCGGCCCGGTACTCCATGCCGGTCCCCACCAGCGGCGCCTCCGTCTTCAGGAGCGGCACCGCCTGCCGCTGCATGTTCGAGCCCATCAGGGCCCGGTTGGAGTCGTCGTGCTCGAGAAACGGGATCAACGCCGTCGCCACGCTCACGATCTGCTTCGGCGAGACATCCATATAATCGATCTTGTCGGGGGGCGCCAGGACGATCGCGCTGCCCCGCCGGGCCGTGACCCTGGACTCCGTCAGCTTGCCGTCCTGGTTGATCTTCGCGTTGGCCTGCGCGATCGTGTGCTTCTCCTCGTCATCGGCGGTCAGGTACTCGATCGTCCGGGTGACCCGTCCCTCCTTCACGCGTCGGTACGGGGTCTCGATGAACCCGTAGGGGTTCACGCGGGCATACGTCGCGAGCGACGAAATCAGCCCGATGTTCGGGCCCTCCGGGGTCTCGATCGGGCACATCCGGCCGTAGTGCGAGGTGTGGACGTCGCGGACCTCGAAGCCGGCGCGCTCGCGGCTCAATCCCCCCGGACCGAGGGCGGAGAGACGGCGCTTGTGGGTCAGCTCCGCGAGCGGGTTGGTCTGGTCCATGAACTGCGAGAGCTGGCTCGACCCAAAGAACTCCTTGATCGCGGCGACCACCGGGCGAATGTTGATCAGCACCTGCGGGGTGATCGCGCCGGCGTCCTGGATCGTCATCCGCTCGCGAATCACGCGCTCCATGCGGAGCATGCCGATCCTGAACTGGTTCTGCAGGAGCTCGCCCACCGACCGGACCCGCCGGTTCCCCAGGTGATCGATGTCGTCGGGCCGGCCCTCGCCATTGAAGAGGGCGATGAGGTATCGGACGATCTCGACGATGTCCTTGGGCTTGATCACCCGGGCGTCGTGGGTGCCCTCGGGGGCCGGCTTGAACCCGAGCTTCTTGTCGAGCTTGTAGCGGCCTACCCGGCCGATGTCGTACCGGCGGGGATCGAAGAACAGCGTGTTCAGCAGCGTCCGGGCGCTCTCGATCGTCGGCGGATCCCCCGGCCGGAGCCGGCGGTAGATGCCGAGGAGGGCCTCCTCCGTCGTCTTGGTGTCGTCCTTGGCCAGGGTCGCGGCGATCGCCTTGCTGTTGCCGTACAGCTTGAGGATCTCCTCGTTGCTCGCGTGCCCGAGGGCGCGCAGCAGGACCGTCACCGGGAGCTTGCGGGTCCGGTCGATGCGGACGGAGACCACGCCGTTGGCGTCGGCTTCGAGCTCGAGCCAGGCGCCCCGATGGGGGATGACCGTGGCGGAGGGGAGGAGCCGCCCGTTGGCGTCCGGGGAGACGCTGTAGTACACCCCGGGGGACCGGACCAGCTGGCTCACCACCACCCGCTCGGCCCCGTTGATGACGAACGTCCCCTGCTCGGTCATCAGGGGGAAGTCCCCCATGAAGACTTCCTGCTCCTTGACCTCGCCGGTCTCCTTGATCACCAGGCGGACCTGCACCTTGAGCGCGGCACTGTAGTTGTAGTCGCGCTCGCGGCACTCGTCCACCGAGTACTTGAGCTGCTCCAGCCGGTACCCGTCAAAGTCCAAGCTCAGGTCGCCCTGCTCACCCTCTTGGGGGGTCTTGGAACGACGCTTCCCGACCGCGAAGTGCAGCTCGAGGTTCCCCGTGAAATCCTTGATCGGCGAGACTTCCTGGAACACCTCGCGGATGCCCTCCCGGAGGAACCACTTGAAGGAGTCGCGCTGGATCTCCACCAGGTTCGGCACGTCGAGGACGTTGGGAATCTTGGCGAAGCTGACCCGGCCCCGTTTGCCGTACCGGCTCACCTTGACCTCGCCCAGGCCTTTGATCGTGCGGACCCCCACGTGCGACGCCGAGGCGGCCGGGGGCGCCTGGAACACGGCCACCGGCGCCCGCTCAGCCTTGGTATCCAGCAGGATCGTCCGCATGATCTTGGGGTGGCGTTTCGGCGCGCCGGAGGAGAGCGATCGTTGCAGCCTCAACCGGGCGAGATCCTTGGCGACAAGACGCACGGGACCCGCCTTTGCGCGGGTACCCTTCTTCGGCGCAGCCGTCCGAGTTCTGGCCTTGGGTGATGCAGTCTTCCCCTTCACTGGTTTCGCCTCCAGGTGGGAATCACGTCACTGAGCGGTCGCAAAGGCATGCGGTCGCAAAGGCACAATGCCACAACCATAGACCTAGGACTCAGGATCGAAGGCGGGTTCGTAAACGGCATTAGCGCAGTAAATGCTATAATATCACCGACCCTGGTTTTTCGTCAAGGGGCAGTCCAACAATCCCGCTGGTTACTTGATTTCGACGGTCGCGCCGACCTCGGACAGCTTGGTCTTGATCGCGGCGGCCTCCTGCTTGGACACCTTCTCCTTGACCGGCTTGGGCGCCCCGTCCACGAGGTCCTTGGCCTCCTTCAGGCCGAGGCCGGTCAACTCGCGGACCACCTTGATCACCTGGATCTTCTTCTCGCCGACGCTCGTCAGGATGGCGTCGAACTCGGTCTGCTCCTCCGTGACCGCGGGGGCGCCCCCGCCCGCAGCGGCCGCCGGCGCCATCATCATCGGCGTCGCCGCGCTGACCCCGAACTTCTCCTCGATGGCCTTGACCAGCTTCGACAGATCCAGCGCCGACAGGCTCCCGATCTCATCAACGATTTTGTCGACCGTCATCTTCTCCGCCATGGATCTCCCCCCCACTCCCTTTAGTGTCCCCGCTCCTCTTAGTGCCCCGACGCCTCGGGTACTCCGGCTTGGGGTGCCGCAGCCTGGGGCGCCTCAGCCTCGGGCGCCGTGGCCTGGGATGCCGCAGCCTCGGGCGCGATCGCCTCCTCCACGACCCCCGCCCCGGACCCGGCTCTCTCCCGCTCCGTCCGCAACGCGTCGAGCGCGACCGCCAGCATCCGGGCGGGAGCGCTGAGCGCCGTCACCAACCCTCGGAGCGGAGCCTGAATCGCCCCGGCGGCCCTTGCCAGCAGTTCGACCCGGGACGGCAACGTCGCCAGCAGGCGCACGCCATCGGCGTCCACCGTCTCCCCGGCGATCAGCCCGCCCTTGATCTCCAGCTTCCGATACTGACGGATGAACTCCTGAAGGACGCGGGCGGGTACCCCGGGATCATCCAGGCCGAACGCCACCGCGGTCGGTCCCGTGAGGAATCGCGCGAGACCGGCGGCGCCGCATCGCTTCGCGGCGAGGGCGAGCAACGTGTTCTTGGCGACCCGGTACTCGACGCGAGCCTCCCGAAGGCGTCCCCGCAGGGTTCCGATCTCATCCACGCTGAGGCCCCGGTAGTCGGTCAGAATGACCGCCGCCGACGCCCGGAGACGCCGCTCGAGATCCTCGACCACGGCGACCTTTTCCGGCCTCGGGTTCGCCATACCGCCTCCATCCAGGACCCAGATGATTAAGGAGACCCCGTAGACGTGGAGTCTCCTGGAGAGCCTCGACGGGCGGTCAGCCGACCTTTACGCGCGTGTCCGCGCACCCGCTGTCTACGGCGCTTGCCTGTATGATGATCCTGCGTAGCCGCAGTGCGCGAGTAGTATACTCCCGGCCTCCCGGCAAGTCAAACGCCGGGCCTACGCCGCTCCCGCCACCGCGAGCGCCGCCGTCTTGGACGGGTCGATCGCGATGCCGGGGGTCATCGTCGCCGACAGGGTGATGCTCCGCAGATACTGTCCCTTGCTCGCGGCCGGCTTCGCCCGGATCACGGCCCCGAGCAGCACGGAAAAGTTCTCGAGCAGCGCCTGCTCCGAAAAGGACGCCTTGCCGATCGGCACGTGGAGGATCCCGGCCTTGTCCACCCGGTACTCGATCTTCCCGGCCTTGATCTCCCGCACGGCGCGGGCCAGGTCGAAGGTCACCGTCCCGGCCTTCGGATTGGGCATGAGCCCCCTCGGACCGAGCACCCGGCCCAGCCGCCCGGCGACGTTCATGACGTCCGGGGTGGCCACGGCAACGTCGAAGTCCAGCCAGCCGCCCTGGATCTTCTCCACGTATTCCTCGAGCCCCACGTAGTCGGCCCCGGCCTCCAGGGCTTCCTTCACCTTCTCGCCCTTGGCGAAGACCAGCAGCCGCACCGATTTGCCGGTTCCGTGGGGAAGCACCACGGTCCCGCGCACCTGTTGATCCGCCTGCTTGGTGTCGATCCCAAGCCGGATGCTGACCCCCACCGTCTGGTCGAATTTCGTGCCCGGCATCCGCTTGAGCAGGGCGACCGCAGTCTCGGGGTCGACCATCTGACCCGGGGTGATCAGTTTGGCCGCCTCGCGATACCGCTTTCCGTGCTGCCCCATGGCGCGCGTCACCCCACCTCGATGCCCATGCTCCGGGCCGTCCCCTCGATCATCCGCATCGCGGCTTCGATGTCCCGGGTGTTCAGGTCGGCGAGCTTCACCTCGGCGATCTCTCGAATCTGGCTGCGGGTGACCTTCCCCAGCTTCTTCTTGTTCGGTTCGCCCGAGCCTTTTTCGATGCCGGCGGCCTTCTTCAGCAGCACGGACGCGGGAGGGGTCTTCGTGACGAACGTGAACGTCCGGTCCGCAAAGACCGTGATCTCCACCGGGACGATCGTGCCGACCTGCTTCGCCGTCTTCTCGTTGTACGACTTGCAGAACTCCATGATGTTGACGCCGTGCTGGCCCAGGGCCGGCCCAACCGGGGGGGCCGGGGTCGCCTTGCCGGCCGGGATCTGCAGCTTGACGATCGCCACGACTTTCTTCATGGGCTAGATCTTCTCCACCTGCGCGAAATCCAGTTCCACCGGGGTTTCCCGGCCAAAGATCGACACCAGCACGCGCACCTTTTCCTTCTCGGGCAGAATCTCATCGACGATCCCGCTGAAATCCATGAACGGGCCGGAGTTGATCCGGACGGAGGATCCCTTCTGATAGGTGATCCGGAACTTGGGGGTTTCGTCGACGAGTTGCCGGAGGATGGATTTGATTTCCTTATCCTGCAACGGCAGCGGCTTGCTGCCGGACCCCACGAACCCCGTGACCCCGGGAGTGTTGCGCACGACGTACCAGGAGTCGTCGTCCATGACCATCTCGACGAGCACGTAGCCGGGGAACACCTTCTTCTTGGCGATCCGCCGCTTCCCGTCCTTGACCTCGATCTCATCTTCGGTCGGGACGAGGATGCGGAAGATCTTCTGCTGCATCGCCATGGAGGCGACCCGCCGCTCCAGGTTGGTCCGGACCTTGTTCTCGTACCCCGAGTAGGTGTGAATGACGAACCAGGCGCGGCCGTCGGCTGTGTGAACGAGGTCGCCGGGCGCCTGGGGCACCTCGAGCACCCCTTCGGCGGTCACGGGGGCGGCCCCCGCGGACGGGTCGGGGGGCGCGGCCTGGCCGGGCTCCTCCAAGACGGCCCCGCCCGCGTCCGGCGGGGTCACGACTCCGACGGACGACGCGGGCTCGGGGGCGACCTCCCCGGGACCCCCGGTGGGTTCGGGCTCACGCGGCTCATCCCGAAACAGCTTCTGGATGAGGGCGGCGGTGTCGGGTTTTCCCTGGGATCGGTTGCGCTCGTCCGCCATGTAGCTACCGCTTGAAGAGATACGAGAACAGTCCGGCGAAAATATAGTCCCACCCGGCGAGGTAGAGGGCGGTCACGGTGAGGACAAACACCACGACCACCGTCGACGCGATGATCGTCTGGCGATCCGGCCACGAGACGCGATTCATCTCCGCCCGCACATCGCCGAGAAACTGCACCGCCGTGCTCCACAGGCGCGGGAGCTGGCCGATCTGGAGCCGTGCCGGCCGGGGGGTTGGGCGGTCCGCCGGCTTCAGCCGGTCCGGCTTTGGGGGGACCGCGGGCTCGGACAGACCGGAGGGGGAGACGCGCACCGGCTTACCCAGCGTGGACTCTCCGGCTCCCTCGGGCGCTCGCGCCATGGACTCTCTCCCAAACAAAAAAAGACTTCCTGCGTGGTTGCGTT
>VBAO01000114.1 GCA_005883865.1 Candidatus Segetimicrobium genomatis | reverse complement strand
CCTCGCCTTCCTCGACCGTGGCCGCCGACACGCCGACGAGGGCGCGCGGTCCCATCAAGGCGCGGACGTCGCGCGCCGGCAGGTCGTCCTGACCGATGTGCACGCCGTCCGCACCGGCGATCAGCGCGACATCGACGCGGTCGTTGACGATGAAGGCGACCCCGGCCGCGCGGCACAGCGGAGCAATCTCGCGCGCGGCATCCAGCATCACCCGCGCCGGCTCGTCCTTCATCCGCAGCTGCACGGCGGTCGCCCCGCCCCTGATCGCCGCCTCGGCGATCTCGCGGTGGGAACGTCCCCGGGCCTGGTGGGAGTCCGTGATGGCGTACACCCGCCAGTCACCCCGCGTCATCCGGCCAGAATCCGGGCCCGGTCCTCGATCGTCGCGCGGTCGAGCGCGGCCACGGCGTCGATCAGCGCCGCGCGAAACGTGCCGGGACCCCCGGCTCGCTTGGCCGCGCACTCGGCCGCGACTTCGAACCAGACGAGCCCGGCCACGGTCGCCGCGAGGGGGTCCGGCTCGACGGCGTTGGCGGCGGCCACGGACGCCGTGACCATGCAGCCGCTCCCCGTGATCCGGGCGAGGAGCGGGTGCCCGTTCGCGATACGCACCGTGGCGGTCCCGTCGGTGACCAGGTCCTCCACCCCCGTCGCGGCGATCGCCGCGCGGGTCTCCCTGGCCAGACGCCGGGCCAGGTCCGGGAGGCCGCCCACGACGCCCGCGGCATCGACCCCACGGACCGCGCCGGGCTTCCCGCCGAGGGCCGCGATCTCCCCCGCGTTGCCGCGCACGCAGGCGCACCGGACCTCCGCGAGGATCTGGTGCGCCTGGGCGGTCCTGAACCCCGTCGCTCCTACTCCGACCGGATCGAGGATGACGGGGATGCCGCGCGCATTTGCCCGGTGGCCGGCCTTGATCATTGCCGCGACGGCCTGCGTGGTCAGCGTGCCGATGTTGAGGACCAGGGCGGCGGCCTGGGAGGCCATCTCCTCCACCTCCTCTGGGGCCTGCGTCATCACCGGGGCCGCGCCGAGCGCCAGCGTGACGTTCGCCACGTCCCCCGCGGTCACGAAGTTCGTGATGTGATGGACGAGGGGGCGGCGCTCCCGCACCCGCGCCAGGAGATCCGCCACCCGCTCGGCCGTCACCGCGGCCCCCTCCCTACCGTCTTCCACCATCGCATGACCAACGCGTGGAGCCAGTGTCTGGCCCGAAGCCGGAGATCCACGCGCTCCACGGCCCGCTGCATCTCCGCTGGGGACACCTGCCCGGCCCGGTACGTGACGTAGACGTCCTTGGTCGCGAGGTCCACGCGGGCCTCCACGACGCCGGGGAGCTCTTCCAGAGCCCCTTCCACCCGCCGCGCTCAGAGGCGGCAGAGGATCCGGTCGGCCCTCAGGACTGCGGTGCCTCCGCCGGCCGGGCGGTCGCTCACGGCTGCGCGGCCCACTCGCCAACCGCGGGGACGCGCCGCAGGATCCGGATCACGGCGTATCCGAGGATCGCCCCCGGAATGCTGCTCGCCAGGAACGCCCCCTGGAACCACCACAGGGTGTGGTGCGATCCGACCAGCGGCTGAAAGACCCACGCGGCGATCGTGGCGCCGATCGGGCCCGTCCCGATCGGCTCGCACAGCGCCGCGGCGTCAGTGCGCAGGACGCGGTACGCGTAGCCCACGACCAGTGCCCCGAACGGGCTCCCCGGGAAGGCAAACAGCGACCCCCACCCCAGGCTGTGGCGGAGAAACGCCGTCACGAGCGCGGCGCCGGCCGCGTACCAGGGGCCGAGCCAGATGCCCGCGATCGCGTTGATGGTGTGCTGGAGCGGCGCGACCCTGGTCGGCCCCACCGGGATGCTCAGCGATCCGAGCAGCGTCCCGAGCGCCGCGAACATGGCGGCGAGCACAAGCCGTCGCAGATGCTGTCCACGCTCCTGATCCGTGTGCGCCCTCATACGGGCCACGCCTCCATCCGATATGCCATCTCCCAGAACAGGTACTCGTAGCGCTGGCTCAGCATGAACACATCGCGGAGCCCCGCCTCGCGGTCGGGGGGAAGCTCAGGCGTCAGGCGATCCAGGAGATCGGCCAGCCACGCGGCGACCGTCTCGTACTCCTCCGAGGTATACATTCGGATCCAGTCCGCGTAGAGCAGATGGCGGTCCCACCCGTCCGCTGTGCGGAGTGACGTGGCGATCTCCCAGTAGCCGTGCGCGCACGGCAGGATCGCGGCCACGATCACGCCGAGGTCCCCCGTCTCGGCCGCCACCCGCAGGTGGTTGGTGTACGCGACCGTGGTCGGGGCGGGCCGGGTGTCCTCCAGGACCTCGGGGGCGACCCCCGCCTTCCACGCGAACTGGCGGTGCAGGTCCATCTCGACGTTGAGGGTGAGGTGGAGGAGGTCGGCGAACCGGGCGGCGGTGGCGAGGTCCTCGGCCCGCGCGGCGGCGAGGGCCAGGACCCGGCAGTACTGGATCAGGAACAGGTAGTCCTGCCGCAGGTAGTATTGGAACCCATCCTCCGGGAGGGAGCCGTCTCCCAGCCCGCGCACGAACGGGTGGCCCCTGATCCGCTCCCGGGTGGGAGCGGCGGCCTCCTGGAGCCGTGCGAACAGGCTCATGGAGGGCCTACGGGGACAGGTTCGTGTACAGGGTGTCCACGGGCACCGCCCGCGGAATGACCTTGTGCGCGGCGAGCCACAGGTCGAACTCCCGCCACCGGGCCGCGGCCTGCACCTGCGAGCGCGCGTAGGTCGGGAGCGTCATCCGGAACGACCGGCGGTTGAGCTCGTCATCGAGCTTCATCGTCGGGTTGGCCCGGACGTACGCGGCGAACGCCGCCTCGGGGTTCCGGAGGGTGAACGCGATGCCCCGCCCCACCGCGCGGACAAACCGCGCGAGCGCCTCCCGGTGACGCGCCAGGCCCTGGTCGCTCGTGATCAGCACCAGCTCGTAGAACGGGGGCACCCCGTACTTCTCCGGCTCGAACGTTCCGGCGGGCTGCCCCTGGAGCTCGATCTGCACCCGCTCGTAGTTTCGGTAGGCGCCGACGACCGCGTCGACGTTGTGCGAGAGGAGCGCCGGCACCAGGTCGAACCCGACGTTCACCATCCGCACGCCCGCCGCCCCCGCCCCGGCGCTGTGCATCATCTGGTCGACCATCGCGTCGGCGAACCCCGTCACGGCAAAGCCGACCCGGCGCCCCACGAGGTCCCTGGGCGACCGGATCCCCGAGCTCTTGAGGAACATGACGGTAATGAGCGGCTGGCCGACGAGCACGCCGATGCTGCGGACCGGCAGCCCCTGCGCGCGCGCGATGATGACGTTCGGCTCGTAGTTGACCGCGACGTCGACCCGGCCCGCGGCCGCGAGCTTGAGGGGGTCGTCGGTGTTCGCCGGGATCTGGAGGGTGACGCGCAGCCCCTCCTGGGTGAACCACCCCTCCTGCTGGGCCGCGAAGAGCGGCACGTGATCGGGGTTCGGGAACCAGTCCAGCATGAACACGAGAGGCGCCGGCGCCGCCCCCGCGGCCGGGATCCCCGCCCCGAGCGCCACCGCGAGCCCCACCGCCGCAAGGCCCCACACTACGCGCGTCATGCCCCCCTCCCTCCTCATGAGTTCCCGGCCCGGCGCCAGGGCAGGAGCAGCCACTCGGCGGCCGAGGCCGCGGCGAACAGCGCGATCGCCATCAGGCTCAGCACCGCGATCGCCGCGAACACCAGGTCGACGTGCAGCTTGGCGTTCGCGTGGATCATGAGGAACCCCAGCCCCTGGGTCGACCCTACCCACTCGCCGATCACCGCCCCGATCACGCTGGTCGCGACCGCGATCCGGATGCCGGAGAACACGAACGGGAGCGCCGCCGGTGCGCGGATCTTCAGGAGGACCTGCGCGGGCGTGGCCCCAAGGATCCACAGGAGGTTCACCGCGTCCGGGTCGGCCGCCCGCAGGCCGTCGACGGTGTTGACGACGATCGGAAAGAACACGATGAGGGCGGCCATCGCCACCTTGGAGAGTATCCCGTATCCCAGCCACACCACCAGCAGCGGCGCGATCGCGAACACGGGAACGGTCTGGCTCGCGATCACGAGCGGGTACACCGCCCGCTCCACCG
>VBAO01000113.1 GCA_005883865.1 Candidatus Segetimicrobium genomatis | reverse complement strand
AGGAAGCCGGACACAACCGCATCGCCCTCGTCCGGCTCAATCGTGCACACCGAGAAGGCCAGCAACCCCCCCGGGCGCACCACCGCCGAGGCGCCTTCCAGGATCTCCCGCTGGCGCGCGGCCAGCGCGGGGAGCTGCTCGGGCTGGAGCCGCCACCTGATCTCCGGCCGGCGCCGGATCACGCCGAGGCCCGAACACGGCGCGTCGACCAGCACGCGATCAGCCTCTGGGAGGACCCCGCTCAGGCGGGTCGCGTCGAGGAGGCCCGGCTCGATGATCGCCGCGCCCAACCGCCGCGCGTGCCGGGTGAGGGCATCCAGCTTGGCCGGAACGACGTCCCAGGCGTGCACCCTGCCCTGGTTCCCCATCAGCGCCGCGAGGTGCAGGGCTTTCCCCCCCGATCCGGCGCACGCGTCCACGACCGTCTCGCCGGGGAGCGGGGCCACGAGCCGGCTGACGAGCATCGATCCCTCGTCCTGGGGAGTGACCCACCCGGCTTCGTACGCGGCCCGCCTGGCTTCGGGAGAGGCCTCGACGATTCGCGCGCCCTCGGGCAGGAGCACGGAGCGAGTGGTGCGGACCCCCAGCGCGGCGATCGTCTTCGTCACCGACGCCGGCGCGCCGCGCAGGGTGTTCAGGCGGATCGCCGCCGGGGGCGTGGTGTTGTTCGTCGCGCACAGGGCGCGGGCTCCCTCCACCCCGAACCGATCCATCCACCGGCGCACGAGCCAGACCGGGTGCGAGTGGCGGAGCGCGATCCCCTCGGTCGTCGACTCGTCTGCCGGGATGGCGATCGGGTCCGCGGCGATTCGGCGGAGCACCGCGTTGACCAGCCGCGCGGTCCCCGGATGCCCGACCCGCTTGGCCAGGGCCACGGCCTCGGAGCACGCCGCCCGCGGGGGAATCCGGTCCAGAAACAGCAGTTGGTACGCGCCGATCCTGAGGACGGTGCGGATGGGAGACGGCAGTTCGTCAAGCGGGGTGGTCGACACGCGCGAGAGCACCCAGTCGACCTCGGCGCGGTGGCGGAGGGTCCCCAGGGTGAGCTCCGTCGCCAGCGCCGCGTCCGCGGGACGCAGCGCGGCGCGGTCGAGCACGCGCCGCAGGAGCACCGTGCTCCAGGCCTGGTGGGCGTCGACGCGGTGCAGGACCTCTAGCGCCACCTCCCGCGACGTCCGGGGGACGCCCGGCGGGCCATCCATCGGGACCGGCGCACGCGGCGCGGGGCGCTCACTCCTCACGCCGCGTGTTGGCGATCATCAGGAGGCGGATCAGCTGGAGGACCGCCATCGCGGCGGCGGCGACATAGGTCAGCGCCGCGGCGGTGAGGACGGAACGGACGCCCCGGAACTCGTCGGCGGTCACCAGCCGCTCTTCCTGCAGCGCACGCATGGCCCGCGCGCTGGCGTCGAACTCGACCGGCAGCGTGACGATCGTGAACGCGACCGTCGCGCTGAAGATCAGGATCCCCAGCTGGATCATGACGCCCGAGTGGATGAAGAACCCGATCGCGAACAGGGGCCATGCCAGCCAGGATCCAAACTGCGCGGTGGGGACCATCGCCGAACGGAGCGCGAGCGGCGCGTAGTCGCGGGCGTGCTGGATCGCGTGGCCGGTCTCGTGGGCGGCCACGCCGGCGGAGGCCACGGAGACGCCGTCGTGGACGTCCGAGGACAGGCTCAGCGTGCGGGTCCGCGGATCGTAGTGGTCGGAGAGAACCCCATCGGTCCGCTCGATTTCGACCTCGGAGAGGCCGTTACGGCGGAGGATCTCCTGGGCCACCTGCGCGCCGGAGAGGCCGTTCGCGATCGGCACCTGGCTCCACCGCCCGTACGTCGACTGGACCCGGAGCTGCGCGTAGAGCGCCAAGAGCAGCGCCGGGATGACGATGATCATCGTTGGATCCCAGAACGGCCAGAACATCCCGTCACCTCCCCGCCTCCTGATTGTAGCACAGTCACCCTCGCGCGGAACCGAGCACCGTGCCCGGCGCGACCGGATGCCCTCGAAGGTAGTCCGCGGCGGGCATGCGCCGGCCCGCTGGAGGCTGCACCTCGAGGATTCGGACCCTCCCCAGGCCGGCGGCGACCACGAGCCCCTCGCGCCCGGCGGCCACCACGGTCCCGGGGGCCTCGGGCCCCCGATCCGGCAGCGCCGCCGCCCGCCAGATCTCGAGCGGAGCGCCGTCTCGCCGCGTGCGCGCCACGGGCCAGGGATCGAAGGCGCGGACCTGGTTGACGATCTTCGCCGCGGGATCGCTCCAGGAGATCCACGCCTCCTCGCGAGCGACCTTGGGCGCGAACGTCGCGCGCGACGAGTCTTGAACGACGCGCGGGGCGCGGCCGGTCTCGAGGAGGCCGAGCGCCTCGACGAGCAGCGCCGCCCCGTCGCGGGCCAGGCGAGCCTCCAGGGTCGCGCCGGTGTCGTCGGGCTGTATCGGCGCCGCGCGCTGGAGGATGATGTCGCCGGCGTCCAGCTCTTCGCTCAGGTGCAGCACGGTCACCCCGGTCGCCGTCTCGCCGGCCGCGATCGCCCGGGGAATCGGCGCCGCGCCGCGGTACCGCGGCAGCATCGAGGGGTGCAGATTGATCCCGCCCATGGACGCCAGGGCCAGCACGTCCGGGGGAATGATCCGGCCAAACGCCACGACCACGAAGAGATCCGGTCCGAGGTCTCGGAGGCGGGCGAGGAACCCAGGGTCCCGCAGCGTGCCGGGCTGCAGCACATCGAGGGCATACTGGGTCGCGGCGACCGCCACCGGCGGGGGCCCGACCCGAAGCCCCCGCCCTTGGGGTTGGTCCGGTCGCGTCACGACCGCCACGACGTCGCTCGCCGCGAGGAGCGCCTCGAGCGACGGCACGGCGAACGCCGGGGTCCCCATGAAGACCACCTTCATCACGCGACCGTTGCCGGGGCGGCTTCGGCGGTTCCCTCCGCCCGCCGCAGGGTCTTCGGATCCCGCACCCGTTCGGTGAAGAGGATCCCGTCCAGGTGATCGATCTCGTGCTGGAGGACCCTGGCGAGCAGGCCGGTCGCCTCGATCGTGACGAACCGGTTGCGGCGGTTGCGCCCCCGCACCGTGACCCGGGCCGCCCGCGGCACGTCCCCCAGGAGGCCGGGGATGCTCAGGCACGCTTCGGTGGCGACCTCCTCGCCCTCCTGATGGAGGATCTCCGGATCGACGAGCGCGATCTGACGGTCGTCGATCCGGACGACGAACAGCCGGCGACTCACCCCGATCTGCGGGCCGGCCAGCCCCAGCCCGCTGGCCTCCCCCAGCGTCTGAAACATCTGATCGATCAACGCCCGGACCTCGGGGGTGACCACGCGGACCGGCTGCGCGCGGCGGCGCAGGACGCCCGCCTTGGGACTGTCGACGGTAATGATCTCCATCTGGCTCAGCGAAACTCCTGCGGGTCCATCTCCACCGTGATGCGGCTGCCCGCTTTCGCGGGCGCGGCCCCGAGCGCCTCGCGGGCGGCAGCCCGGACTGCGCGGCCGTCGGCCGCCCGCAGCACGCACTGATAGCGAACCGTCCCGCGCCGCCCTCCATCCCGGGCCGGCGCGGGACCGAGCACCTCCACCCCGCACGCCCGGGCCGCCTCCGCGGCCTGCCCGGCGAGCCGGACGGCACCCTCGCGATCCCCGCTCGACGCGACCACCCGGGCGAGGGTGGTGTAGGGAGGGTACCCGAATTCGCGGCGCACCGCGAGCTCGCCACGGTAGACCGCCTCGTCGTCGCCGGTCACGAGGGCCGCCAGCGCCGGATGATCGGGCACGCGGGTCTGGACGATGGCCT
>VBAO01000112.1 GCA_005883865.1 Candidatus Segetimicrobium genomatis | reverse complement strand
TGCGCCGGATGCGATGATCGCGACGGGGGGCATCGCCGCGCTGCCGGCGGTGATCGCCGGAGCGATCCAGGGGACGCCCGTCGTCGTGCTTGAGGGGAATGCGGTCCCGGGGCGGATGAATCGGATCCTGGCACGGTTCAGCCGCGTGGTCGCCGTCTCCTCGGATGAAGCCGCCGTTGGGCTGCCCGCGGGGCGGACCGTGGTCACGGGGTTGCCGATCCGCCGGGAGATCTATACGGCAAGCCGCGAGGAAGGCCAGAGGGCGTTCGGGCTCGATCCGAGCCGCAGAACGGTGTTGATCATCGGCGGCAGCCAGGGGGCCACCCGCCTCAATCGCGCCGCGGAGGAGGCCGTCGCCCGCCTCGCCTCGCGGGGAGATCTCCAGGTGATCCATCAGGTCGGGGGAGGGTGGGATGGCGCTGGCCGGGCGCAGACGCCCGCCGGGCCGATCGCGGGGATCCGGTATGTCCGCGTCCCCTACCTCGAGCGGATCGGCGCCGCGTACGCGTGCGCCGACGCAGTGGTGAGCCGCTGCGGCGCCAACGCGCTCGCGGAGATCACCGCGTGCGGGCGTCCCGCCATCCTCGTGCCGTACCCGTACGCCGCAGACGACCACCAGGCCCGCAACGCGAGGAGACTCGTCGCGGCGGGCGGCGCCGTGCTCGTGCCGGACGCCCAGCTCACCGGCGAGGTCCTCGCCGGTGAGATCGCCGCGCTCCTCGATCGGCCGGGGCGGCTCGAGACGCTGGGCGCCGCGGCGCGGAGCCAGGGGCGCCCGGATGCGGCCGACCGGGTGGTCGCCCTGGTGTCCCGTCTCGCCCAGGCGACGCCCCAGGAGGTGCGGGGATGATCCCGGCCGGGGCGCGGGTGCATTTCGTCGGGATCGGCGGAGCCGGCATGAGCGCGATCGCGTCGGTGTTGATCGCCCGAGGGTACGCGGTCTCCGGCTCGGATCTTCGGGAGAGCGAGATCACGCGCAGGCTGCGGGCCGCCGGAGCGCGGATTCAGATCGGCCACGCGCCCGAGCACGTGGAGCCGGGCCAGGTGGTGGTCATCAGCCGGGCCGTGCCGGAGGCGAACGTCGAAGTGCAGATGGCCCGCCGGAGCGGGGTGCAGGTGCTGCACCGGGCCGAGATGCTGGGCAGCCTCATGGAGGGGATGCGGAGTATCGCGATCGTGGGGACCCACGGGAAGACCACCACGACGTCGATGATCGCGAGGGTCCTCGAGCGGGCGGGCCGCGACCCGACGGTGCTCATCGGCGGCGAAGTGGACGACTTCGGCGGCAACGCCCGGGCCGGGCACGGGGAGGACCTCGTCGCGGAGGTGGACGAGAGCGACGGCTCGCTGCTCCGGGTCGCGCCGCAGATCGCGGTCGTCACCAACATCGACGCCACGGACCACCTGGATTACTACGGATCGATCGAGCAGGTCCTCGAGACGTTCGGGCGGTTTCTCACGCGCCTCCCCGCGGACGGGCTGGCCGTCGTGTGCGCGGATGCCGCCGCGGGCGGAACGCTCGTCGCGGGCCTGCGCGGCTCGGGCGGGGCCCGCGCGGTGACGTACGGCCTGGCGCCGGAGTCCGACTACGCCGGCCGCATCCTCGAGATGGCCGGGTTCAGGACGGCCTTCGAGGTCCGGCGCGGTCGCGATCTCCTGGGGACGGTCACGCTCTCCGTTCCGGGCGAGTACAATGTCCAGAACGCGCTCGGGGCGCTCGCGGTGGGCCTGGAGCTCGGCGTGCCGTTCGCCTCGGCCGCCGACTCCCTCATGACGTTTCGCAGTGTGCAGCGGCGCTTCACCGTGCGGGGCGAGGTGGGGGGCGTGCTCGTGGTCGACGATTACGCGCACAATCCCACCAAGGTCCGCGCCCTGCTCCAGGCGACCCGTCGGTGCTGGCCCCAGTCCCGCATCATCGCGGTCTTTCAGCCGCACCGGTACAGCCGGACCCAGACCGTGGGCCCGCAGTTCGCCGACGCCTTCGATCCCGCGCACGAGGTGATCGTCACCGAACTGTACGCGGCCGACGAGCCGTCCGTCCCCGGGATCGACGCGGGGATCATCGTGCGCGCCGTGCGCGCGCGCCGGCCGGTCCAGTACATCGCGGACGCCGCGCAGGTCGTCGCCGCCCTCGCCGAGCGCGTCGGCCCGGGGGACCTGGTGCTCACGATCGGGGCGGGGGATGTCTGGAAGATCGGCGATGGCCTTCTGGCGTCCCTTCGGGCGCGGGCGGCGGGAGTGCAGGAGCATGGGTAGCGTGGCGCAGGACACCGTCCTCGCCGCCCTCGGGCAGTTGTGCCCGGGGGGCGTGCATCCGAACGAGCCCCTCGCCCGGCACGTGACCTTTCGGATCGGGGGCCCCGCCGATGTCCTGGTCCTGCCGCGATCGCTCGACCACCTGGTCGCGGCCGTCGCGTGGGCGTATCGGGAGGGCCAGCCGTTTGTCATCCTGGGCCGTGGGAGCAATGTGCTGATCGCGGACCGCGGCGTGCGCGGGGTGGTGATCAAAACCGGCCGGGGGCAGGACGAGGTCCGCTACCACGGCGGCCGGGTCATCGCCGGGTGCGGGGCGAGCCTGCCGCACCTGAGCCGGGCCACCGCGACCAGGGGGCTGGCCGGGCTGGAGTTCGCGGCGGGGATCCCGGGGTCGGTGGGCGGCGGGGTCGCGATGAACGCGGGCGCCCACGGGTGCTCCATGGCTGGGGTGGTCCGGCGGGCGCGGGTGCTCACCCCAGCCGGAGAACGCACGTGGTCGCTCGACGAGCTCCGGTTTCACTACCGGCAGAGCCGGCTGCAGCAGGAACCCGGCGTCGTGCTCGACGCCGAACTGGAGCTCCGCGAAACCGACCCGCGCGCGTGCCTGGCGCGCCTCGAGGCATGGTTGAGAACGCGCAGCGACACGCAGCCGCTGGGGCCTCCGAGTTCCGGCTGCATCTTTCGAAACCCGGCGGGAGACCATGCCGGCCGGCTGATCGACACCTCGGGGGGCAAGGGCATGCGCGTCGGAGGGGCGACGGTGAGCGACCGGCACGCCAACTACATCCTCAACACGGGGGACGCGACTGCGGCCGACGTGCTGACGCTCATCGCCCAGGTGCGCGCCCAGGTGCGGGACCGGTCCGGAATCGACCTCGAGCCGGAGGTCAAATTGATCGGCGAGTTCGAGCCGTCCGGCTGATGCCGGAAGCGTCTCCTCGGGCCGAGCGGACCGGCGGGCTGCCGCGGCGGGTGGGGAGGTTTCTCGCCGCGATGGCGGGGCTGTGCGCGGCGGCGGCATTTCCCGCATCCGCCATCTTCGATCTCCGCTCGGTCACCGTCGAGGGCAACGCCGCCGTGCCGGCCGGCGCCGTCCTCCGCCTGGCGGGGGTGGGCCCGGGGTACGGCGCCTTCCGCGTCAACGCCGGGGCGATTCGCGAGCGACTGCTGGCGGATCCGCGGATCCTGGACGGCGGAGTGGCCATGGCGTTCCCGCACTCCCTCCGGCTGCTGATCCGAGAGCGGCGGCCGGCGGCCGCCCTCGTGGTCAGAGACGGCTACGTGCTGGTGAGCGCCGACGCGGTGGCGATCGTCGAGGCCCCGGGTCCGGGACAGCTCCCCGTCCTCCAGGTCGATCGCCTCGATCCCGCCGAGGCGGCACCCGGCAGGGTCGTGCGCGCGCCGGACGTCCGGGTGGGGGCGCAGATCGCCGGCGCGGTGCCGGCGGCGTTGCGCGGTCGGATCGTCGCGGTGCGGATCGACCGGGAGGGCGAGGCGGTGCTCGCGCTTCGCGAGGGCACGGCGGTGCGCCTGGGCGGTCCGCGGGGGATCATGGCCCGTCTGGAGTTGGTCCCGGGGGCGCTCGACGCGATCGCGGCGCGCGGCCTGCGCGTCGAGTCGGTGGATCTGCGGTTCTCGGGGAATGTCGTCGTTCGGCCCGTGCGATCCGCGGCTGCGCCGCCTCCCCCACCGCGCGAGCGGCAGGAGAACCCTCCGGCGCGTGGAATAGATCCCGCGATGCACCGTCCAACGAACCCTTAGTCGAACCCGGAGGTGCACCTGGTTGGCGAAGCGGGAGCCCTTGGTGGGGCTCGATATCGGCACCACCAAGGTCTGTGTCGTTGCTGCGGAACACAATGCAGACGGAGAGGTCCACATCACGGGGATGGGGACCTCTCCGTCTGCCGGCGTCCGAAAGGGTGTGGTGGTCGATCTCGACGCCACCACCCGCGCGATCGAGGAAGCGGTCGACAAAGCCGAGCGGATGGCCGGGGTGAGGATCGCCGGGGCCATCGTCGGCGTGTCCGGGGGGCACCTCGCATCGCAAAACAGCCGCGGTGTCGTCGCGGTGAGCCGGGCCGATCACGAAATCGGCGAGCAGGATGTCCTGCGGGTGGTCGACGCCGCCCGGATGGCGGCGGTCCCGGCCAGCGACCGCGAGATCGTCCACCTGCTTCCGCGCGACTTCATCGTCGACGGACAGGACGGGGTGAAGAACCCGGTCGGGATGTATGGGACGCGGCTGGAGGTCGAGGCCCACATCGTCACCGGAGCGAGCACGCTCCTCGCGAACCTGTTGAAGTGCGTGCAGCGGGCCGGCTTGGAGAGCGACACCCTGGTGCTGGAGTCGCTCGCCTCGGGGGAGGCCGTCCT
>VBAO01000111.1:4452-9172 GCA_005883865.1 Candidatus Segetimicrobium genomatis | reverse complement strand
AGGCCCTGAAAGCCCTGGGGGCGGGCCCGGCCACGAAGTTCGTGTTCCCGATGGAGTTCACCAAACTGCTCCAGCCATTCGTGGATGGGGCACCCAGGACTTCGCCCCAGAAGGCGCCGTAACCGCGTCGGTGATCGGGCAAGACCGGTTGGAGAATGGATGAGGTTGCCGCGGAGGCACCGTCTTAACCTCTCGCCGAGCCTCTAGCGTTAGCCCCGAGTGGAAAACGCCCGTCACGCGGCGACAGGGGGATCAAATCGGAAGGATTCGACCCATGGGGTGGAAGCCTTTTCCTGCGGCGATCCATCCCGCTTGGTATACTACCTGTAGGACGAATGGAAGCACGCACGCTGAAACCTGAAGGCCACGGTTGGCGGCGGTCAAGAATACCCCACAACGATCACAATGGCATAGAAGTCCGGTTGTAGGGCCGGCCAGGCGGTGTGGCGAGCCCGAATCAGGCGCTATAGCGTGGAACTGAACCGGCTGATCCATCTCGAAATGGAGAGGTCGGTCGGCTAGACGGCCGCCCGCGCACACCCACCGGCGGGCGCCCGAGATCCCGGTTCGAGTCGAGGTTCGCGCAGAATCAAGGAGGTTACGACATGCCCGCCAAGATGTTGCTGTTCGATGAAGAAGCCCGAAAAGCCCTCGAGCGCGGCGTCGAGAAGGTCGCCAGCGCCGTCCGTGTGACGCTCGGCCCCAGGGGCCGGAACGTCGTCCTTGCGAAGAAGTGGGGGCCACCGGCGATCACCAAGGACGGCGTCACCGTCGCGAAGGAGATCGAGCTCGAGGATCCCTACGAGAACATGGGGGCGCAGCTCGTCAAGGAAGTGGCGAGCAAGACCAACGACGCCGCCGGCGACGGCACGACCACGGCCACCGTGCTGGCCCATGCCATCTTCAAGGAAGGTCTGAAGAACGTCGCCGCGGGCGCCAATCCCATGATCGTGAAGCATGGGATCGACAAAGCCGTTGACGCCCTCGTGGACGCGCTCAAGAAGATCAGCGTCCCGCTCGAGGGGAAGGAGCACATCGCCCACGTCGCCAGCATCGCCGGCAACGACCCCGAGATCGGCCGGATCATCGCCGAGGCGATGGACAAAGTCGGCAAGGACGGCGTGATCACGATCGAAGAGTCGAAAGGGATCGAGACGACCGTCGAGGTTGTTGAAGGGATGCAGTTCGATCGCGGATACATCTCCCCGTACATGATCACCGATGCCGACAAGATGGAGGCCGTGATCGAGGACCCATACCTCCTCCTGACCGACAAGAAGATCAGCGCGGTCAAAGACATCGTCCCGGTCATGGAGAAGGTCATACGGTTTGGCAAGCCGCTCGTGATCGTCGCGGAGGACGTCGAAGGCGAAGCCCTGGCCACGCTGGTCGTGAACAAACTGCGCGGCATCATGCCGGGTGTGGCGATCAAGGCCCCGGGATACGGGGACCGCCGCAAGGCGATGCTCGAGGACCTGGCGGTCCTCACCGGTGGCACGGTGATCAGCGACGATATCGGCACCAAGCTCGAGAATGTCGAGGTCGAGATGCTGGGCCGCGCGGCCAAGGTCCGGGTCGCCAAGGACGACAGCACGGTGATCGAGGGGCGGGGCAATAAGAAAACCATCCAGGGCCGGATCGCGCAGATCCGGAAGGAAATCGAAACCACCACCTCCGACTACGATAAGGAGAAACTGCAGGAGCGACTCGCCAAGCTCGCCGGCGGGGTGGCCCAGATCAAGGTCGGCGCCGCGACGGAGACCGAGCTGAAGGAGAAGAAGCACCGGTTCGAGGATGCGCTCAGCACCAGCAAGGCCGCCGTCGAGGAGGGGATCGTCCCCGGGGGCGGGGTGGCGTTGCTCAGCATCGCGAAAGCTCTCGACAAGGTAGACGTCGACGATGCCGACGAGAAGAGCGGCGTCAACATCGTCCGCAGGGCCATCGAGGAGCCGGCCAAGTGGCTGGCGGCGAATGCGGGCATGGAGGGCGCGGTCGTCGTGGAGCGGGTGAAATCGGAGAAGGCCGGTATCGGCTACAACGTGGCCGAGGGGAAGTTTGAGGACCTGCTGAAGGCCGGGATCATCGACGCGACGAAGGTCACGCGGCTGGCGCTGCAGAACGCCGCAAGCGTCGCCAGTCTCCTGCTCACCACCGAGGCGCTCGTCGTGGAGAAGGGCAAGAAGACGGCGGCGGGGACTCCCGGCGGCTACAACCCGGAGAATATGGACATGTAACCACGGCTCGCAAGGGTTCCGTCAGTTCGGCGCGCCGTGGCCGGACGCGACGCGGAGCACGCCGCGAACGATATCGCGAAATGCCGCGTCGTAGTTGACGCCCTTGACGCCCCAGGCGTACTCGACACCACGCCACCGCATTCGCCAGGACCCGACCCAGCCGGGGAGCGATTCCTGGAATTCAAGCGTGCCCGCGACAAGCGCATCGTTCGTGGCCGCCGTCGTTGGAAGCGAAGGGAATCGTCCCATGCCGATGCCCCAGGCGGTGAATTGGGCCGCGGTCGGGAAGCGCACGTTCATATAAAAGTCGCCGGCGACGTCTGTGAAGGCTTGGCGTTGCTCGGCACCCGCCGGATTCTCGGCGCTCAGCAGATACGAACCCGCGAAACCGCGCACCACGAGCACCGGCACGACGACCGGCCGCGTGCCGCGCCAAGGCCTCTCCCCCAGATCCGCCAGCGCCTTGTCGATCAGCGCCGGGACGAACTTCACGGTGAGATCGTACGGGCGATCGTAGGTGCCTTGGTCGTCGTGGATCTTGTTTGCGGCATCCAGATCCACATAGCTGAAGGACGCCACCAGCGCGTCCGCATGCGCGGCCAATGCGGAAACGCGCGGGTCGTCGCGCAGCCGCGGCTCGCCGGAAACGTTCACGAGAACCGCGCGCAATGTCTGCGCGAACCCGTATGGGCGGCTGCGCATGTCGTAGCCGGTGACGGTGATCGTCGCCTGGTATAAGTTGCTTGTATCCTGCGCCCCGCCGGATCGGGGGGCGGTCGCGACCACCACGACCGAGAGCATGACGGATAACAGTGCCAACGGGCGCCACCGGGGCCTCGACTGCCACTCCGCCATCGCCTGTCGCCTCATCATTTGATCGCGTAGCAGAATAACTACCAATCTTTTAGCATAGGTTACGGCGAGCTGTCACCTCTCGCCGCCGCACGGTCTGCAGGACTACGCTTGCTCCCGCGTGAATCACGCACCGGACCGCTTAAGAGGACACCGATGGCAGACGCGGCATGACCGAGAACAAGAATCCCGCAGCCGGAAAATATCCTATCGCCGCGGCCGCACTCGGAGTGTTGCTCGCCGGCGTGTTCATTCCGTCACCGCTCTACGAACTCTACCGGCGCGACTGGGGACTATCGCCGGCCGAAATCAGCATCGTCTTCGCCGTCTACGCGGGTTCGCTCATCCCTGCGTTGCTCTTCCTCGGCGGCATCTCCGACACCATCGGCCGCCGCAAGACGCTGCTCATCGCGCTCGCGATTGGGGCGCTGGCTTCGATCGTGTTCGCCTTTGCTTCCGGACTCTGGTGGCTGCTCGCCGCGCGCGTCCTGCAGGGCGTGGCGATGGGGATCGGGGCCGGGACGGGGGTCGCCGCGATCCGAGAGTGGATGGACGAATCTATGCGCCCTCGCGCCGGAGTCGTCGCACTGATCGGAATCAGCACCGGTTCCGCCCTCGGCGCGCTCATCGGAGGCGCACTGGGACAGTACGCGCCGCATCCGACGGTGCTTCCCTACCTCGTGCACATCCTGCTGCTCGCCTGTGTCGCGGGAGCGCTCCGCACCGTTCCGTCGTGTCCGCATCTCGCGCCCGCGGCGCACCACGGTCTGCCCTCGATCGACCCCGCGATTCGCCGGCCGTTCTTCCTCGCGTCGACCGAGTCGTTCATCGGCTGGGCGGCGTTGGCGATCTTCGTCTCGCTGCTCCCGTCGTTTCTCATTCAGTCGCTCAGCCTGCACAATCTGATGGTTGGAGCCTTCATCGTGACCGGCCTGCAGATCGGCATGCTCTCCGCTTCATTGATCGCTCGCGGCCTGGCGAATCGCCCCGCCATCATCACCGCCATGCTCGCGCTCGGCGGCGGCATCTGGGTCCTGCTCGCCGCGGTCCCGTATCACGCGTACCCCCTCATCGCGCTGGCCACCGTCATAGTAGGCATCGGCAACGGACTTTCCTATCTCGCAGGGCTCAACATCGTCAACACCATCGCGCCGCCCGATCGCCGTGCGGAGACGATCTCGGCGTTCTTGGTCGCGGGCTATCTCGGGTTCAGCATCCCCGCGCTCGGCGTCGGGATCGCAGCGATCTACGTTGGGCTCTATGCCGCTATTACCGGCGCCGCCGTCATGCTCGGCGTTGTCGCCGTTGCCACGATGCTTTCGACGACGGACCGTAACCTGAAGGCGGTTCCGGCAAGAACGTAAGCCGCGCTCAAGGCTGCGGCATGGCAGACGCTGCGTGCACGGCATGAGTTCGGACGTCTTCGATGTCGTCGTCGTCGGGGGCGGCAACGCGGCGCTCTGCGCCGCGCTGGAGGCGCGCCGCCGGGCCCGCCGGGTCCTCCTCCTGGAGCGGGCCCCCGTCCACATGCGCGGCGGGAACACCCGGCACACCCGGAACATCCGGTGCGCGCACGCCGCCGACGCCCCCTACACCACCGGGGAGTACTCGGAGGAGGAGTTTCTGGAGGACCT
>VBAO01000111.1:0-4407 GCA_005883865.1 Candidatus Segetimicrobium genomatis | reverse complement strand
CAGCCGCCTCTGGCCGGCACCCTGCAGTTGGGGCGCACCAACCGATTCTTCCTGGGCGGCGGCAAGGCGCTCGTCAACGCCTACTACGACACGGCCGCGCGCATGGGCATCGACGTCCGGTACGAGGCGTGCGTGGTGGACCTCATTGTCGAAGACGGACGCGTCCAGGCGGTCGTGGTGCGGAACGGCGAGTCGCAAGAACACGTGCGGGGCCGCGCCGTCGCGGTGGCCGCCGGAGGCTTCGAGGCCAACCTGGAATGGCTCGCGCGGTATTGGGGGGCCGCCGCCGAGAACTTCATCGTGCGCGGGACGCCCTACAACGACGGGACTCTGCTCGCCGTGCTCCTGGGGAAGGGGGCGATGCCGGTCGGGGACACTCGAGGCTTCCACGCCATCGCGGTGGACGCGCGCGCGCCCAGGTACGATGGCGGCATTGCCACTCGCCTCGACGCGATCCCGTTCGGCATCACCGTCAACCGGCTGGGGCGGCGATTCTACGACGAAGGGGAGGACCTCTGGCCGAAGCGCTACGCGATCTGGGGGCGGCTGATCGCCGAGCAGCCGGGCCAGATCGCCTACTGTCTCGTGGACTCCAAGACGATCGACCGCTTCCTTCCGCCCATGTACCCGCCGCTTCGGGCGGGCTCGCTGGCCGATCTGGCCGCCGCGGCCGGGCTCGAGCCGGATCCCGTCGTGCGGACGGTCGAGGAGTTCAACCGGGCGGCGGCGGGGAACGCCGCCATCCGGTCCGAGGTGCTGGACGGGGTCGGGACCCGGGGGCTCACGCCTCCCAAGAGCAACTGGGCGCTGCCGATCGACCGGCCCCCCTTCTTCGCCCTTCCCCTGCGGCCGGGCATCACCTTCACCTACATGGGTGTTGCGATCGACGAGACCACGCGGGTGCTGGACAAGACCGGACGGCCGTTCGCAAACCTCTACGCCGCGGGCGAGATCATGTCCGGGAACATCCTGTCCGCCGGGTATCTGGGCGGGTTTGGCCTCACGATCGGGACCGTGTTCGGCCGGCTCGCGGGCCAGGAGGCGGTGAAGCATGCCCGGGCGTGACGCCTTCCAGGAGGCGGCGCGACAGCTGACGATCTGCAACGCCTGCCGGTACTGCGAGGGATACTGCGCGGTCTTCCCGGCGATGGAGCTGCGCCGCGCCTTCACCGCGGGCGATATCGCCTTTCTCGCCCACCTGTGCCACGACTGCCGCGCCTGCCACTACGCCTGCATGTACACGCCGCCGCACGAGTTCGCGGTGAACATCCCCCAGGTGCTCTCGACGGTCCGGGTCGCCACCTACGCGCGGTACAGCTGGCCGCCCGTCCTCGCCCGTCTCTTTCACGACCGGCTCCTGACGGCGGCGGTCACCGCCGGCGCGGTCGCGCTGGTCACGGCGCTCACGTGGCTGTTCGCGGGCCCGGGGAGGCTCTTTGCGTTGCATCGGGGGCCGGGTGCCTTCTACGAGGTGATCGCATACTGGGCGATGCTGATCCCCGGTCTCACGGCGGGCGTCTATGCGATGGCCGTATGGCTGGCCGGCGGCGCCCGCTTCTGGCGCGAGATCGGCGAGCCCGCGCAGCCCCTGACCAGCGGCATCCTCGCCGGGGCCGCGGGCGACGCCCTCACGCTGCGGTGGCTCCGGGGCGGCGGGCCCGGGTGTCCGTACCCCCGCGCAAGCGCGTCCGGGGCGCGCCGCCTGCTGCACGGGCTGGTCTTCTACGGCTTCGCGTCGGCTCTTGCGTCCACCACCCTGGCCGCCGTCTACCAGGATCTGCTCCACCGGCTGCCTCCGTACCCGGTCACCAGCGTCCCGGTCGTCCTGGGCAGCCTCGGCGGGGTGGCGATGATCGCCGGCAGCGCCGGCCTGATCTCCCTGAAGCTGGCCGGCGACCGCGAACCGGCCGAGGCCCGCTCGGTCGCGCTCGACTACGCGTTCCTCATTCTGCTGGGGCTGGCGTCGCTCACCGGCATCCTGACGCTCGTCCTTCGCGACACGCGGGCGATGGGCGTGCTGCTGGCGGTGCACCTGGGGGTGGTCGCCGCCCTCTTCGTCACGGCGCCCTACGGCAAGTTCGTCCATGCCGTCTACCGGTACCTGGCACTGGTCAAGAACCGGGCGGAGCAGCGGGCGGCGGCCCCGCCGGCCGCGCCTCACGGCACCTTCTGACAGAGTTCCTCGCTGATCTCCCAGAGCCGCCGGCGGGCCTCGGGGTCGTAGGCCTGCTCGTGGGCGCGGGCCTCGTGCAGCCGGTTGAAGTAGCGGCCGGTGACGCCGTCGAGCTCGGGGGAGATCGCCAGGCGCAGGGTCGCCTCGGTGCCCTCCTCGAGGGGGCTCATGGGGCTCCCGAACATTTCGAAGACCATCTTGGTGGGCATCAACGAGGCGGGGTGCAGCGCGTTGACGGTCACCCCGGCCTCCCCCGCGGCGCGGAGCCGGCCGGCCAGTTCGAAGGTATACAGGATCTGCGCGAGCTTGCTCTGCCTGTAGGCGCGAAGCGGCTCGTAGTGACGCTCGAGCATCAGGTCATCGAAATCGAGCGGCGCCTGCCCCGCCGAGGCGACGTTGACGATCCGCGCCGGGACGGAGCCGCGCAGCAGGGGCAGCAGCAGGCCGGTCAGCAGAAACGGCGCCAGGTAGTTGACCGCGAAGCAGAGCTCGTAGCCGTCCCGGCTTTCCTGCCGCCGCGTGGTCCCCCCGACTCCGGCGTTGTTGATCAACAGGTCGAGGCGGTCGCAGCCGGCCCGGACCTCTTCGGCCAGCCGCCTCACCTGGGTCAGGGCGGAAAAGTCGGCGCGGTAGAAGCGGAGGCGATCGTTCTCGGTCGCCTGCCGGATCTCGCGCAGCACGGCGTCGCCGCGGGCCTGATCCCGACCGTGCAGCAACACCGTCGCTCCCCGCCGGGCCAGCTCGCGGGCGGTGGCTTTGCCCAACCCATCGGTCGCGCCGGTGATCAGGATCACCTGGTCGGCAACAGATCCCACAGGTATCACCGCGCTCCCGAAATCAAGAATCGCCCACCGGGGTCGTTCTGCACGGCGTGCTGCATCGTGGGCGCCCGTTCCACCCCGTCTCTCGAGGGGCGGGGTTGGTCGGGTACCTTGCCACCCAACAGCACGTCCTCGATCTCTGAGATGGCCGATTCAAGGAGCCAGAGGTGGCCAACGGGCCCTAGATCCCGCTGCATGACGAGCCGCTCGGCCAGGCCGGGCACCCCGGCGCCGCCGTTGATGGGCAATCCCAGGGCGCTCGCCACGAGGACGACCCCATCGCCGGCCCCGGACGCGAACCCGGGTCTCGGGAGCCGGCCCGTGACCCCGGCCCAGGTGCCCCGGCCTTCGGCGTCGGGCTGCTGATTGCCATAAAACGCATAGGCCCGGATCCCCTCGGGCAACGGGTGGGTATTGAGCTCAATCAGGGCCGTGTTTTGAGCGTCCGGCGGAAACGTCCACGGCGCCCCGGGGGCCGGCCGCCAGAACGGAAAGGTCGGAAGCATGTTCCGGGCGGCCGACGTCCGTGCCCAGGGGGCGGCGATCGGATACCACGTGCCGACGTAGGAGAGGACCGTCCCTTCGTTTGGCACACCGACCATCACGAACCGGTTCACGAGATGGTCCCACCCGTCATCGAACGCCAGGTTCCACCGAACCAGGAGCCCTCCCAAACTATAGCCGATGACATTGACCCGGGCGGCATACGTCGTGGGGAGCACCACCTCGCGCACATAGGTAGACAGCGCCTGCGAGGCCTCCCTGAGGCCGAGGCTCCGAGACGGGTAGGTGAACCAGAACAGGTCCGGCGATGGTCCCTGAGAGCGATAGCCTCGTTGTTCGAAAGCGGACAAGATTCCGGTGTCCGGCTTCCCGGCCATGTCGCTCAGGTACCCGGGAACGATGATAGTCGGCAGCAGCAGCATCCCGGTTCGCCGGGCCGTAGCCACCGCGTTTCCCTGGCGGACCGTGATCTCGACGGCGACGGGCGTGTTCTCCTCGAGCGGCGGGACCGGGGTGAACTCTGCCACGGAGGCATTCCCCCCGACCCGGACCCTGCCTGCGGGCAGGTCGAAGGCTGCGGGGAAGCGGGCGGCGATCACCCGGTCCGGCCCCCCCTGGAACGATTGCCCGCCCACGGTGGCGGTCCCTTCGATGGTAGGGTGAAGATCAGGCTCCAGCCCTGCGATCGTCACGACGACCCCTACTCGTCCGCGACCGACCATCTGAGGAGCGGACATATCCACGGCCAATGGCACTGCCGCCTGACCGGGCGGGGCGCCCACCAACGCCAGGAGGACGGCACCCAAGGCAAGCGAAAGGATGGCACTCCGCATCATCGGTCCCCCTCGTCCAACTTCCTTAGGATCATGTTCCACCACCTTGTAACGGTCCTCGAGGGAAGTTTCATCC
>VBAO01000110.1 GCA_005883865.1 Candidatus Segetimicrobium genomatis | reverse complement strand
GGATGTGGGCCGTGACGGTCGGCTACGGCCGCCCGGATGTCGTCGAGGAGGTGAGCCGGCAACTCGCGCAGCTGTCGTTCGCCCCGCTCACCGACGCGGCGTCTCCGGTGGCGTTCGACCTCGCGTCCGGGCTGGTCGAGCGGCTCCCGGGCGACCTCGTGACGGTGGCGCTCGTCCCGACCGGCTCCGAGGCCGTCGACACGGCGCTCAAGTTCGCGCGCGCCTACCACTCGGCCGGGGGGGACCGCCGCCGGCGCGTCGTGATCAGCCGGGAGTACTCGGCCCACGGCAGCACCTACGCCGGATCGTCGTTGAGCGATCCCGACCGGGGGCTGCTGCGCGGGATCGGCGGCCGGCTCTCCGGGATCCGGTTTGTCCCGGCCCCCTATCGGTACCGCTGCCGGTATTGCGTGGAGGCGCCCGCGTGCACGCTCGCCTGCGTTGGGGTCGTGGAGGAGGCGATCGCGGCCGCGGGGCCGGACCGGGTGGCGGCGGTGTTTGCGGAGCCCGTGCCGGGACCCGGGGGCGTGCTCGTGCCGCCGGCAGAGTACTGGCCGCGTCTGCGAGCGCTCTGCGACCGCCATGGGGTCCTGCTCGCGGCCGACGAGGTGATCACCGGGTTCGGACGCACCGGACGGTGGTTTGCGTGCGACCACTGGGCCGTGGTTCCGGATCTCATGATCCTCGGCAAAGGGATGACCGGCGGATACCAGACGCTCGGCGCGGTCGCGATGCGCCGCCACGTCTCCGAGCGGCTCGAGCGCCGGCTCATTCCCCACGGCTTCACGTTCAGCGGCCACCCCGCGGCGTGCGCGGCCGCCCTGGCGTGCCTCCGGATCGTCCACGCCGAGGGCCTCGTCGCCCGCGCCGCGGCCGCGGGGGCGCGGCTGCTCGATGGCCTCCGCCGCGCGCTCGCGCCGTGCCCGCAGGTCGGCGAAGTGCGCGGCCTCGGCCTGATGGTCGCGGTCGAGTTGGTCGAGGACCGCGCGTCCCGAACGCCGCTCCGGCTGCGGGCGCGTGATCTCGACCGTCTCGAGCAGGATCTGCGCGATCGCGGGGTGCTGGCGTTCGTGGACAATCCGGTGATGCTCGCCCCACCGCTCGTGGTCACCGACGAGGAGATCGACCACCTGGTCGAGGCCGCATCCGCCGCCGTCCGGGCGCTCGGGGAGCGCGCCCGCGGGTGAGCGCGGAGGAGCCCTCCGCGATCTCCGCGTATTGCATGGAGGGTGCGTGATGGGGACGATCGGGATCGCGCTGCCGAACCTGCCCGGGGTGACGCCTCCGCTCATCCCGGAGTTTGCCCGCCGGATCGAGGCCGGGGGATGCGACGCCATCTGGGCCCTCGACCGCCTCGTCTACGAAAACCCCGATCCGCTGACCGCGCTGGCCGCCGCGGCGGCGGTGACGTCCCGCGTGCGGCTCGGGACCTCGGTCCTGCTCACCCCGCTGCACTCCCCCGTGGTCCTCGCGAAGCAACTGGCGACGCTCGACCTCGTCTCGAATGGGCGCCTGCTCGTCGGGCTCGGGATCGGTAGCCGCCCGGATGACTTCGCGGCGGCCGGGGTGCCGTTCGCCGGCCGGGGCGGGCGGGCGGCGGAGATGATCCGGATCATGAAGCAGGTGTGGTCCGGCCAGCCGGTCCGCCACCAGGGCAGATACTTCGCGATCGAGTGCGGGGCGGTCGGGCCGGTGCCGGTCCAGCACCCGCACCCGCCGGTGTGGATGGGAGGCTTCCAGGAGGTCGCGCTCAAGCGGATCGCCAGGATCGCGGACGGGTTCGTGGGGTCCGGGGGCGTGGGGCCGGCCGGGTTCGCCGCGATGTGGGAGCGCGTGCGCCAGATGGTGGCCGCCGCCGGACGTCCCCCCGACCGGTTCCCGAACGCCTGCCTGGCCTACTTTAATGTAGGCGGCGACCGGGAGCAGGCCAAGGCCCAGGCGATGGCCGCCCTCGTCCGCTACTACGGCCCCCAGTTCACGTCCCGCTACGATCCCGAGCGGGCGCTGGTTTTCGGCCCCCCCGAGGAGTGCGCACGCCGGGCGCAGGCCTACTTCGACGCCGGCGTCCAGCACCTGATCCTCGTGCCCACGACGCTGGATGCGGGCCAGGTCGACCGCATCGCCCGCGAGGTCCGCCCCCACCTGCGCGCCTAGTGGTGCAGGACACCTTCCGAGGAGGAATGCCGATGGCCACCGTGTCCCCGTCGACCAGCGTGCTCGACGTCATTCGAAGCCGGCGGAGCGTGCCCAGGCTCAAGCCCGACCCGGTGCCCCGGGAGCTCATCGCCCAGCTGCTCGACGCCGCGGTCTGGGCGCCCAACCACCGGCTGACCGAGCCGTGGAAGTTCTTCGTCCTCGCCGGCCAGTCGAAGCGGCGGTTCGCCGAGATCCGCCGCGACTTCCGGCGGACCCAGCTGCCGAATCCGGACGCGGCCGAGGTGCAGGCGGCGCTCGAGAAAGTGTACCGGGATGCGGCCGAGACGCCGGTCATCATCGCGGTGACCTCGCACGTTGCGGACGATCCGGAACAGCGGGAAGAGGATTTCTGGGCCACCTACGGCGCCGCGTATGCCTTCATGCTCGGGGCCTGGAGCCACGGCCTCGGCACCTACTTCCGCACGGGCGCCCTCCGGGACTACCCGCCGTTCCGACAGCTCCTCGGCCTGCCGCCCGACCACCGGATCATCGGCGTGATCTACGCGGGCTATCCCGTTGAGGTGCCCCAGCGACGCCGGACCCCTGCCGCCGAAAAGACCGTCTGGCTCGAGTAACCCCGCCGCGCGGTCGGGTCCCCGGCGTCACCCGGCCGCCCACGTGACGACCTTGTGCGGCGAGATCACGAGCACCGGGCGGTCTTCCAACCGCATGGCGCGGTACTGGGGATACTTCTCGCGCAGGAGCGCGATCGCCCTCGCGTGAGCCGGGCCGTCCTCGATGATCCGCGCGGTCCCGGTGACGAGCGCGAAGCGCAGGCGCCGCCAGTCCTCCTCGTAGTGGTCCACGACCAGCGCGATCCGGGGGTTCGCCTCGATGTTGCGAACGCGGCGGAGGCGGCGGGGGGCGACCCGCTTGGGCTTCTCGTCGAGCGGGGTGTAGATCGTCTCCCCGTCGACGGCGAAGCAGACAGGGACGACGTGGGGCTGGCCGCCCGCGTCGGCCGTGGCGAGCCGGGCGACCCTCGCCTCGCGGAGCATCGCCTCGGCCCCCACCCGCCCCATGCGCGCCGGCTACCCAGCGTAGGACCAGGGCGTGTTCGAGAGCGCGAGCGGCGCCGCCGAGGGATCCTGGAGGCCGCACGCGACGATCTCGGCGACGAAGACGGTGTGGTCGCCCCGCGCGACGGCGTCGGTGACGCGGGCCTCGAACCACGCGGGGAGGTCGACCAGCAGCGGCGCCCCCGTGGCGGGCCCGCGCTCGAACGCGTACCCGTTGATCCGGTTGCCCTCGACCTTCGAGGGCCGAAAGAACGCGGAGGCGATGTCGTGCTGGCTGGTCGACAGCACGTTCACGGCGAACGCCTTGACGCGGTCCACGACCACGTGCACATGGCCGTCCCGGCGGATCCCCACCATCACGAGCGGCGGGGTGAACGAGGCCTGGGAAAGCCAGGTGACCGTCCCGCCGACGAGTTCCTCCTCCGCCGCCGCGGTCAGGACGTACAGCCCGTAGGTCATCAGGCGGAGGACCTGTCGCTTCGTCGCGGCATCCATGGAGGTTCCTTTCTTTCCCCGGTTTCATCCTTCCTATGGCCCGCCCCGGCATGGGGAGACGGGCGTCTGCGACGCAAGGAGGCGAGACGATGGCAGATGAGTTCGTGACCCTGGACGGCGCGGATGGAATCTTCACGCTGACACTCAGGCGGTCCGCGGCCCTCAACGCGCTCTCCACCGCGATGTGCCGGGCGGTGCTGGGCGCCCTCTCCCGGGTCGACCGGGATCCCGGGTCCCGCGCGCTGATCGTCACCGGGGAAGGCCGGGCGTTTTCCGCGGGGGCCGACCTCAAGGAGCGGGAGGGCGCGACGCCGGAGGCGATCTGGGCGCACAACCGCATCATCTTTCAGATCCCGCTCGAACTGGAACGGCTCGCGGTGCCCGTGATCGCCGCGATCAACGGGTTCGCCCTGGGCGGCGGATGCGAGGTCGCGCTCGCGTGCGATCTGCGGTGGGCCGCCCGCACGGCCGAGTTCGGCTGCCCCGAGGTGACGCGCGGGATCATCCCCGCCGGCGGGGGGACCCAGCGCCTGCCGCGCCTCGTGGGCCCGTCCCGCGCGATGGCGCTGATCTTCACCGGGCAACGCATCGGCGCGGAGGAAGCGTACCGGATCGGCCTGGTCGACGCCGTGGTGGAGCCGGACCATCTCCTGCGCTCGGCCACGGAAGCCGCGCGCGCGATCGCCGCCAACGCCCCGCTCGCCGTCCGCGCGGCCAAGCGGGCGATCCGGCACGGGCTCACGAGCACTCTGGAAGCCGGCCTGGAGCTCGAAGG
>VBAO01000525.1 GCA_005883865.1 Candidatus Segetimicrobium genomatis | reverse complement strand
TGACCTCCCGAGTGAGGTGCCGGATGCCGTGTCGCGGTCCTCATCCGGCCCACCGGTCGATACACCCGATCTGGCAGCCCGGATGGGCTCCGGTGAAATGAACGCGTCACAATCTTCCACGCCGCAATCCAAGGGCACCCGGCTGGTGTATTGCGTGGTGGCTGAGAAAGAGCCGGCTCGCCTTGTTCGGCGATGCCGGACTATGACAGGACTCGGAGGAACCTCATGTTCACGATCCATGCAAGGACTTCTGAATCGTGCGATCGCCCCCGCAGGCCGTCTGCGGCCCGCAGCCTCATGCTGCTGGGGGCGACGTTCGTGCTGGCGGTGGCTGGGACCGGGGGGTCGATCACGGCCGCCCCGGCCGCTCCCAAGGCCTACGTGGGGATCTTCAACGACAACGCGGTCGCCGTGATCGATACCGGCACGAACCGCGTCCTCACGACGATTCCGATCCCGGCCGGCCCGCATGGCCTTGTGATCTCGCCGGACGGATTGCGTGTGTACGCGAGCAGCGATGGTGCATCGACGGTGAGCGTCATCAGCACCGCGACCGACCGCGTGGTGAGCAGCATCGACGTGGGCAAGGGGCCGCACGGGTTGGCGATGAGCCCGGATGGACGCCAGGTGGTGGTCGCGGTGTTCGGCATGAGCCGGGTCGCGGTCATTGACACCGTCCGTAACGAAGTCATCGGCACGATCCCGGTGGGGAACCCGCACAACATCGCCATCAGCCCCGACGGGCGCACAGCGTACGTCGCGTCACAGCAGCCGGGCGCGGCCGCGCTGGCGATCCTGGACCTCACGACCCGTCGGCAGGTAGGGTCCGTTGCGTTGGACAAGGCGCCGCGCGCGCTCACCTTTAGCCCCGACGGCAAAGCGCTCTATTTCACCCTCGCAGGGAGCGAATCGGTGCAGGTCCTGGATCCCGCCGACAATCACATCGTGACGCAGATCCCGGTGGGAGCCTCTCCCCATCATCCGTTCTTCACTCCGACGGGCGAATACGCGCTCGTGGCCGTCCAGGGGCCGGGCGAGGTGGCGGTCATCGACCCCCACAGCCGGAAGGTCATCGGCACCGTGGCGGTCGGCAAGGTTCCGCACTGGATCACCACGACGTCCGACGGCGACACCAGGTCCTCGCGACGATTCCCGTGGGCAACGCTCCGCGCAAGATCGTGATGCAGCGGGGACTCTCGACCAGGAGCAGCTCCGTGAAGGCCGGGCCCGTTGCCACCGCGGCGGCACCCCCGGGGAGCGCCCCGGCGCCAGGTCAAATGGAGGCGGGTGGAGCGGACGGGATCCACATCGCAAATTTCGCGTTCACCCCGCCGGCGCTGACCGTCTCGCCTGGGCAGAAGGTAACCTGGACCAACGCGGACAGCATCCCGCACACGTCCACCAGCGCAGACAAGCGCTGGAACTCGGGCCCCCTCGCGCCCGGGGCCAGCTTTAGCGTGACATTCGACAAACCCGGGACCTACGTCTACGGCTGCTCGATTCACCCGTTCATGCAGGCCAAGGTCATCGTCGGCAGGTGAGGCGGCCCGACGTCACGCCCGAGTGAGGGTTTGCAGGACCTCCTCGAGCGCGCCATCGGCGAGCGCCCGGATCTCGGCATCGGTGCGGTCCTGGATCGGGTGGGGCACAAACACCCGGGCCGGGTCCGCGCCGAGGGCGCGGGCCTGCGCCTCGGCCGCTCCGACGAACTCGCTCGACGCGATCAACACGCCGGGAATCCCCCGGCCTTCAAGATCCACGATGTCGTGCACACTGCACGACGTGCACGACCCTCAGTCGGCGAGGGCCTCGATCACGACATCGCATTTCACGCTGATCTCGCGCCGAAGGTCGGGCGGCGCGATCTTCGCGAAGGTGGGCTTGCGGAAGCGCGCGACCCGCAGCCCGCGCGCGGCGAGCAGCTCCGCGAGGCGGTCGAGAAAGACATCGCCGCGCGCCTTGCGAATGTCGAGCAGCCCCACGGCCTTGTCTTCGAGGGACTCGGGCCGGGGCGCGCGGGGGCGCGTCTCCGGGACGCGCTCGCTCGTGGGATCGAGGAGAACCTCCGGACTCACACCATCACCTCCCGGGTCACCGGCTGGCTGCCCGCCGGGCCATTCTTCCACCCTCCGATGATGGCGGAGAAGAGCCCCGCGGTGCCGCCGGCGTGCACGATCAGCAGGTTTTCGGGCAGGAACTTGGGCGTCGCCCTCGCCGCGAACTGCTCGGGCATGCCTTCGGCGCAGCCGCCGGCGCCCCAAACGATCTCGACACGCGCCCGTGCTCGGGCGAGATGACGACCAGGGCGTCGTAGTCCCGGACGAGCTTGGGGTGGGCGACCGACCGCAGACACCAGGCCAGAGAGCGGCTCAGCGACTCAGGAGTCCGCGAGCGCTGGTCGAAGACGCCGCGCGGTCCCTCGCCGGCAAACACGGTGACGGCGGAGGAGCCGGGGGGCAGGCCGTGCTCGACCGAAAGCGGTTCCCACGGCGAACGGCCTTCGTCCTCCGCGAAGCAGAACGTATACTTCCCGGGATTGCCGAGTGTGGCCCGGTCCACCTCGCCGGGCCGGCCCCCGCCGACGTTGCGGATCAGCAGCTGCAGCGCCCGTCCGATGGCCGCGTTGGCGCGGTTCCCCTGTCCGAGCGCGTTCACACCGGAGTTCATCCCGATGGCTCGGGCGATGGGGCCGTTCACGACCACCACGGGGCCGACGAAGTAGGTCGTCGCGAGGACGCCGTGGATGTTGAACGCATCGGTGCACACGGCCTCCACCGCGGCGAGCACGACCGGGAGGTGCTCGGGGCGGCACCCCGCCAGAACGGCGTTGATGGCCACCTTCTCCACGGTGCACCCGGCGTAGTCGGGCGGCACGATCGCGACGATCTCATCCGGAGTCCGGCGCGTGCCCTCGAGCATGCGGAGCACCCGCGCCGGGGTCGGCGGCACCACCGGCAGCCCGTCGCTCCAGCCGCGCGCAGCGCAGGCCTCAATGGCGTCCTCCTGGTCTCCGATCGCGATGCGCCTGGAACGGAGGCGCAGGGCTCCGTCGCGGACGGCCAGCCGATCGGCAATCTCGGGCTCGAGCGTCCGGGAGCCGCACCCGGGCCGGAACTGGGGCAACCCATTCCCGAGACCGCTGACGCGCGTCAGGCGCTCCCAGCGCTCCCTGGCCCAGCCCTCCGTCCGCTCGATCACCTCGCCGCCAGCCACGCGAAGGACGGTCGGCACCGTCTCGATCTG
>VBAO01000109.1 GCA_005883865.1 Candidatus Segetimicrobium genomatis | reverse complement strand
GCCGCCGTCATCGTGGCGCCCGACTCGGTCACGGTCGATTTTGCCGGAACGGACCCCCAGGTGCCGCGGCCGATCAACGCGATCCTGGGCGTCACCCACGCCGCCGTGCTGTACGCGCTCAAGGCGGTGTGCGATCCCGACTCGGTGATGAACGACGGCTGGCTCCGGCCGGTCGTGATCCGGGTGCCCCCCGGGACCCTGATCAACCCCGCGAAGCCCGCCCCCGTCGGGGTCGGGAACACGGAAACCAACCAGCGCATCGCCGACACGGTCCTCCGGGCGCTGGCGGGGGCCGTCCCGGGCCGGGTCCCGGCCGCGAGCAACGGGTCGATGAGCAACGTGACGATGGGCGGCTTCGATCCCGGCGCGCAGCGGACCTGGACGTTCTACGAGACGATCGCCGGGGGCATGGGCGGCCGCCCCGGGCTCGATGGGATCGACGGGATCCACTGCAACATGACCAACACGATGAACACCCCGATCGAGGCGATCGAGCAGTCGCTGCCGCTGCGCTTTCGGGCGTACGAGTTGAGGCCGGGGACCGGGGGGAGCGGCCGCTGGCGCGGCGGGTGCGGGGTCCGCCGGGAGTGGGAGCTGCTCGCGGAGGAGGCGACCGTCTCGATCCTCACCGAGCGCACCCGCGTGGCGCCCTGGGGGCTCGCCGGCGGCGGTCCGGGCGGCCTGGCCCGCCACCTCGTGCGGCGGGCGGGCGGTGCCGAGGAGGTGCTGCCTTCGAAGCACACGACCCACCTGCGGCGCGGAGACGTCCTGGTGATGCAGACGCCCGGGGGCGCGGGCTATGGGGACCCGGCCGAGCGGGATCCTGCGGCGGTGGCCCGGGATCGGGAGCGCGGCCTGCTCTGACTCAGCGGCCGCGCACCTCCACCCCCAGCAGCCGCTCCCACACTTTGACGACGGCCACGGTGTCCTCCGCGTCGAGGCCGAGGCTGCGCGCCATGGTAAACGTCATCGCCGCGGCCTGGGTCACCGGCGGCGGGAGGTTCACGTCCTGCGCCACCTCCTGCGCGAGGCGGAGGTCCTTGTGCGCGAGGTCGATCCGGAACGACGCGGTGAAGTCGCGCTGGAGGATTCGCTCGCCCCGCCCCGGGATCATCGTGGTGGCGCCCGACCCCGCGGCGAGCGCCTGCACGAGAAGCGGGGGATCGAGCCCAAGCCGGACGCCGAGGGGGAGCACCTCGGCCAGCGCCGCCATCGAGGCGAGGGAGAGCATGTTGTTCAGGAGCTTGGTCAGATGACCGGCGGCGGTCCCGCCCATGTGCAACACCGTCCGGCCCATCGCCTCGAACGCCGGGCGCACGCGGGCAAACACCTCCGGGGCGCCGCCCACATAGATCGTGAGCGTGCCCTCGCGCGCGCCGCGCACGCCGCCGGTGATCGGGGCATCGAGCATCGCGATCCCGCGGATCCCCAGGCGGTCCGCCAGCATCCGCGTGGAGGCGGGGCGGCTGGTGCCCATGTCGACAAAGACGCCGCCCGGCCGTCCCGACTCCAGAACCCCGCCCGAACCGAGGACCACCTCCTCGACCTCGGCCGAGGTCGGGAGGCAGGCCAGCACCACGGGGCACTCTTCGAGCAACGCCGAACGCGACCGGGCGATCCGCGCGCCCTGCGCCTCGAGCGCCTGCGCCGGCCCGGGATTGCGGTGGATGAGGGTGGTGACGGGGAACCCGCCCCGCAGCAGGTTGGCGGCCATGGGCGCGCCCATGGCGCCCGGACCGATGAAGCCGATGCGCTCAGCCATGCGACGCCTCTTCGGCCTGGTGGGAAGGGCTTCCTCTCCCGGAGAAGATATGGAGGTGGGAGGAGGGCCGGACGATGGCTCGGGCGATTGACACCGAGGCGGTGGCGCTGCCTGCGGGCGCCTACGACTGGCGGCGCACCATCGCCTGGATCGATCACAACGGCAACGAGACCGAGCGGGCGCGGTTGCGCGGATTGCTCGGCCGCCCCCGGCCCGAGGCGAAGGTCATTCGCACGCTCGAGGCGCGGCAGAACGACGACGGAGGGTTCCCTTCCGAGTTGATCCAGGGGCGTCCCTCATCGATCGACACCACCGCGCTCGTGCTCCGATGGTTGCAGGACCTTGGGACGCTCGCCGGGGCGGTGGCTCAGCGCGTGGTCACGTATCTGTTTACCGTGCAGCGCCCCGACGGCTCCTGGGACCAGCCCCCGGGGTTGGTGCGATACGGCCCTCCGCCGAGGCTCCTGCCGGGGGATTCCCGGGTGCAGGCGCTCTGCACGGCGCAGGCGGCGTACTGGCTCGTGTTGCTGGGGCACCGCCACGATCACGCCGTGTCCCGGGCGATGGGTTATCTCCGGGCGCGGCAGGCGGCCGACGGGCGATTCCTGGGATACATCCGGACCACCTGGATGGCGGCGGCGCTGTTCCGGTGCACCGAAGGGCCGGGCTCGGCCGTTTGCGCCCGGGCGCTCGACGCGCTCGGAGCCGTCGAGGCCGAGCGGTGGAGCGCCGGAGCCCTCGTGGGGATGCTGAACTGCATGGCGGAGGCCGGGGTGAGCACGCGCGTGCCCGTGGTCCGGCAGGGGGTGGCCCGGCTGCGGGCGCTTGCGGAACCGACCGGGTCGTGGCCGTCGGAGGACGGGGAGTTCTACCGCGTCGAGGTGTCGCTCAGGGCGCTCCGCGTGCTCCTGCTCTACGGGGCCGTGTCGGAGCCCATGTCGGAGGTGGAAGGCCCGCAGGACCGCGCCGGCGAACCCGCGTCGGGCGGGGGCGCATCATGAGCGAGCAGGTGCTGAAACAGCTCCAGGGCGTCGTGGCGGACGCCATCGAGGAGCGCCGGGGGCTCGTGGTCTACTCGCGGCTCGAGCCGCTCGAGATCGATCGCCTGGCGCGCCGGGTGGAGCGGGAGACGATCGAGAAGCTCCGCGGACTCCTCCCCGCGTCGACCGACGATCAGCGGGTCGTGGGACTGCGGAACCGGCTGCGGCGAATGGAGGAGGAACTCGAGCAACTCGAGGGGCTCGTCGACATCCGGGACCAGAGCCGGCGGATGCAGAGCGACGAGATCGTGTGGCAGGCGTTCGAAGACGTCGCCTGGATGCTGGGGATCGAGTGATCGGGTGCCGGCCTAGCGCCGGCGGCCGCCGCGCTTGGCCTCGGTGTTGCGCTTCAGATCGAGGAGACGTTCCTCGCTTTCCTTCAAGAACTTGGCGAGCTTCTCGTCGAACGAGACCTTGGCGCGCATCCGGGACTGCCGTTCGACCGGGTCGAGGGCCTGCTTGACCGAGAGATCCAGCTTCCCTTTTTCATTGTAGCCGAGGACTTTGACCTTGACGCGCTCCTGCTCCTTCAGGTAGTCCCGGACATCCTTGACATAGGTATCCGCAATCTCGGAGATGTGGACGAGACCGCTCTTACCATCGGGGAACTCAACGAACGCGCCGTAGTGGGTGATTTTGACAACGACACCTTCAAGAACCGTACCTGCGTCAAGGGCCATACGTGATGCATATCCCTCCCGAACTGACGTGTCGGCATTATAGCCAACCTCCTGGGGGGTGTCAATGCAAAAAGTGTCGATGTCGACGCCTGCCCGTTTCTAGCGGTTCATCGGGCGGCGCGAAGGACGGCGGAGGGCCTGCGTCGAGGGCGCCATCGAACGTCCGTGCGAGAGCGCCGGGAGTGGGCCTCTATCACGGGGTCCCACGGGATCCCGCGCCGAGGACGCGGTCGAGGAGCGCGCGGGCACGCGCAGCCACGGTCCGGACGAGCCATCCAATCGATCGGTCCCCTTCACCGCGCGGCGCGGCCCGTGAGGCGGTCGGATCCTCACCGGCGGGGCGTTGGTCGGACGTCGGGGTCATGAGCAGTTCCACCTCGCCGGGGCGGAGCATGCCGAGCTGCTCCCGCGCCAGGCGCTCGATGTATCGGTCGTCTGTGCGAAGCCGCTGGATCTCTTCCCGGAGCACGGCGTTTTCGGTCAGCAGGTCGTGGCGGTGCCGCTCCAGCCGCGCCGCCTCCCGGACAAGGGCGTAGGTGCGGAGGTGCTGGACTCCGACGGCCAGCAGCATCCAGCCCGCCAGGGATCCGGCGCCGGCGGCCAGCAGGCGCGTCCTGAGCGGCACCGGAGGTCGCCGCCGGCCGGCGGACGGTGGGCCCGCGGGTCTCCGGCGATTCACCGCGGGATCCTCTGCCCCGCCCGAGCGGGAAGCGGGTGCTGCGCCAGCCAGAGCACGGGGAGGACGAGCGCGATGAGACTCATGACCACCCCGATGCGGGCGTACCGGCCGAGCTCCCCCCACCGGAGCAGACTTCGCCAGATCGGCGTCAGCGTTCCGTCCCGCTGCAGATGGTACCAGGCCAGCGCCACCTGGCGGAGGTACCGCGTCGTCTCCGGGAACGGCGGGACGCCCTCGTGTTGCGCGACTGTGCCGGCGCCCGCGTTGTACGCGGCGGTTCGCCGCCGGGTCATCCATGCACGGAGGGACGGTGGGCGGAGCCACGTCACCCGCGCATGCTGGCGCGGCCGCGAGCTCCTGCCACGTGGCCGGCATCACCTGCATGAGCCCGTACGCCCCGCGGGCCGACCGGGCCCGTGCATTGAACCCGCTTTCCGCCGCGACCACCGCGGCCACGAGCGCGGGGTTCAGGCGGTGGCTGTCGGCGATCTCATTGATGAGGTCGGCGTACGGAATGTCGTGCACCGGGCGCGGGGTCGCACCATCACGGGCAAGACGCGTGATCGCGCCGGCGACATGCACCGTCATCACGTAGAGGATCGTTGCTGCGAACAGGAGGGCCGCCAGGCACAGGGTCAGGTAGGCAATCAGCCATCGAGGCGCCCCTCCCAGGCGGCGACCGATGGGCATCGTGGTGACGCAGTTCTGGGGACGGCAGGGAAATCCTCCCGGGCGCGGTTCCGGCCGGCCGCGCGATCGATCTGTGGAGTCTGCCGCAGGCCTCTCCGGGGTATTGGGTATATGATGTTATCCTCCCCTAAACCGGCGGTTAGCGCCACAATAACCTCTCTGGCCCCGCGCCATCATGTCCGTCCTGTCGCCCCGAGGGGCCGGTCCTGGGACCAGCTGATAGCGAGGCGAGATCAGTGACCGATCGATGACCTCCTCACGGAGCGCGATCCGGACCGTGCAAGACCCCCTCCTCATGGAGGCCCGAATCCTGATCGTCGATGATCAGGAGGCCAACACCCGCCTCCTCGAGAGTCTCCTGCGGCGGTCGGGGTACACCAGCCTCAAGACCACGACCGACCCGCGCGAAGTCCTCGGCCTGTACGCCGAGTTTACCCCCGACCTGATCCTACTGGACCTGGTCATGCCGGGGCTGGACGGATTTGGGGTGATGGAGGCGCTCAGAGGGCTCGTCCCGGCGGGGACCTACCTTCCGGTGTTGGTGCTGACCGCCGACATCACGCCCGAGGCCAAGCAGCGGGCCCTCGCGAGCGGCGCCAAGGACTTCCTGACCAAGCCCTTCGACCCCACGGAGGTGCTTCTGCGCATCCGAAACCTGCTCGAAACCCGCTGGCTCCACCTCAAGCTTCAGGACCGCAACCGCCTCCTCGAAGCGAAGGTCAGCGCCCGCACCGAGGACCTCGAGGAGGCCCAGATCGAAATCCTCGAGCGTCTGGCCCTGGCCGCGGAGTACCGCGACGATTTGACCGGGCGGCACACCCAACGCGTCGGCCAGCACGCCGGTGTGCTGGCCAGGGCCCTGGGCCTCGCGGACGACCAGGTCACATTGATCCGGCGGGCCGCGACCCTGCACGATGTGGGCAAGATCGTCATCCCGGATTACCTCCTGCTCAAGCCGGTCAACCTCGGCCCCGAGGAGTTCGAGGTGCTCAAAGCCCACACCACCATCGGGGCCCGGATCCTCTCCGGCAGCCGGTTCCCCCTGCTCCAGATGGCCGCGGAGATCGCGCTCGCCCATCACGAGCGGTGGGACGGCAAAGGATATCCCGAGGGTCTCAAAGGGGACGCGATCCCGCTCCCCGCCCGCATCGTCGCCGTGGTTGACGCATGGCGCGAGGGGGAGGCTCGCAATGGGATAGGCGGCTGGTGGAGATGTTCACCGCCACCCAGATAGCCAGGGCGGCGCCGAAGCGGTGACGGCGTGGGCTACGGCCCCGCGCCGCGCGCGGAGCGCGCAAGCGCCGCCGCCCCGGCGTAGCGGGCCCGGGCGCCGAGCATTTCCTCGATCCGGAGGAGCTGGTTGTACTTGCACACCCGCTCCGACCGGGCGGGCGCGCCGGTCTTGATCTGGCCCGCGTCGGTCGCGACCGCGAGATCGGCAATCGTCACATCCTCGGTCTCTCCGGACCGGTGGGAGATGACCGGGCTCCACCCGTGTTCTCGCGTCGCGCGGATCGACCGGAGCGCCTCCGAGAGCGTCCCGATCTGGTTCACCTTGATCAGGACCGCGTTGCCGGCCGAGCGCGCCATGCCCTGGGCGATGCGCTCGGGGCTGGTGACGTACAAGTCGTCGCCGATGAGTTGGACGCGGTCGCCAAGCCGGCGGGTGAGCGCCGTCCACCCGTTCCAGTCGTCTTCGGCCAGGCCGTCTTCGATGGACACGATGGGGAACCGGTCGACCAGGGCCGCGTAATAGTCGATCATCTGGTCCGTGGACCGCGGATCCCGCCCCTGCCGCAGCGCGTACCGCCCGTCCCGGTAGAAGGTGGTCGACGCGGGATCGATCGCGAGCGCGATGTCCCGGCCGGGGACAAACCCCGCGCGCTCGATGGCGTGGACCAGGAGATCCAGGGCCTCTTCGTTGCTCTCGATGGGGGGGGCAAACCCGCCCTCGTCTCCCACGCCGGTGGCGAGCCCCCGCTCCCTGAGGACCCGGTGCAACGCATGGTAGGTCTCGGCGCCCATGCGGAGGGCCTCCGAGAACGCGGGGGCCCTGACGGGGACCACCATGAACTCCTGAAAGTCCAGCGCGTTGTCGGCGTGCTTGCCGCCGTTGAGGATGTTCATCAGCGGAACCGGCAGGGTGGCGCCTCCCCCCCGGGCGAGCGACTGAGCGAGCGACTGGAAGAGGGGACGGCCCTGCTCGGCGGCGGCCGCCCGGGCGGCCGCCAGCGACACCCCGAGAATGGCATTGGCCCCCAGCCGCCCCTTGTTGGGCGTGCCGTCCAGCGCGACCATTCTCCGGTCCAGCCCCTCCTGATCCAGTCCATCGTGCCCCGTGATCGCAGGAGCGATGGTCTCGCGGACGTGCCGCACGGCCTCGCGGACCCCGAGCCCACCGTACCGGGCCGCGTCGCGGTCCCGCAGCTCTACCGCCTCGTGGAGGCCGGTGCTGGCCCCGGAGGGCACCGCCGCCCGGCCCAACGCTCCTGATGCGAGCAGCACGTCGACCTCCACGGTGGGGTTCCCGCGCGAGTCCAGGATCTCCCGGGCTGTCACCGATTTGATCGCCGACACGCGAACGCCTCCTTCGCTCCGCCGCGGATCATTCCAGTGCCTGATCCTCGAGCACCTCCACGGACTCCTCGCCGGCCTGCCGGGACGTCGGGAGCGCGCGCACCCGGGCGCGGATGCGCCGCGCGCCCACCTCGATCGCGATGACATCGCCCGGCCGGACGTCGGCGGCGGGGAGCGCGGGACGTCCGTTGAGGACAACCCGGCCGGCGTGGCACAGGCTGTTGGCGAGCGCCCGGCGCCGGACGAGACGGCTCACCTGCAGGAACTTATCGAGTCGCACGCCACAGCGCGAGCATCTCGTCTGCGGTGTACTCGTTGAGGGGGCGGCCTCGAGTCCGGACGTACGCCTCCATGCGCCCAAAACGGTCGCGGAACGCGGTACACGCCTCCCTGAGCGCCTGCTCCCCGTCGAGGTGCAGGTAGCGGGGCAGGCCGGCGACGGCGAAGAGCAGGTCGCCCATCTCCTCGGCTGCGCGTCCCTCGCCCCGCCCGGCTGCCGCTTCCAACTCCGCGAGCTCCTCCCGCACCTTCCCCAACGCGGCCCGGAGGTCCGGCCAGGCAAACCCTGCCCGGGCGGCCTGATCCTGGGTGCGCTGGGCCAGCGCCAGAGCCGGCAGCGCCCGAGGCAGGCCGGTGAGCGCGCCCGCCTCCGGACCGTGGAGCCCCTCGGTCCGCTCCTGCGCCTTGATGGTTTCCCAGTTGGCAAGGACCTCGCGGGACCCCTCGACCCGGACGTCCCCGAAGACGTGGGGATGCCGGCGGATTAGCTTGTCCACGAGCCCGGCGACCACGTCCTCGATGGTGAACGTCCCGGCCTCTCGCGCCATCTGCGCGTGGAACACCACCTGGAGCAGCAGGTCTCCCAGTTCCTGGCGAAGGTCGTCGGGTGATCCGCGGTCGATCGCCTCGAGCGCCTCATACGTCTCTTCGAGGAGGTACGGTCGGAGCGACCGGTGCGTCTGCTCGCGATCCCACGGACACCCGCCGGGGCCGCGGAGGCGCCCCATGGTGGTGACCAGGTCGTCGAACGTAGGCCGGCGTGTCGTCATGAGTCGGCTCCGGTGCCCGGCCTACCGGCCCGCCCGCGCACGGGCGGCCGAGTCGATGCGGCCGGGGGGTTCCTCCGGGGCGGACAACGCGTCCAGCATCTCGCCGATGCGCCGGATCGTCTCCGCGAGGTCGCTTCCATCGGGGCGCAGCAGGATCCCCTCCGGGGTGAGCTCGAGCCGGCCGGGCAACGCGTCCGACAAGGCGCGCAGCCGGGCGCCTGTGGTGGTGTGATCGGAGAGCCGGACCAGCACCCCGGTCCGATCTCGGGTGATCGACGCGACGCCGGCGCGGCGGGCCAGGGCGCGGAGGCGGATGATCTCCGCGAGGTGCTGCACGGGCTCCGGGAGCGGGCCGAACCGGTCGCGCAGCGCTTCGATCGCCGCGCGGCCTTCCTCGACCGTCTGGGCGGCCGCCAGGTGCCGGTAGGCCGCCATCCGTTGCGCCGGCGAGGACACATATGTGTCGGGCAGGTAGGCGCCCACGTCCAGATCGACCGCCACCTCGGGAGGCTCCTCGACGACCTCCCCGCGGGTCTCCCGGACCGCCTCTTCGAGGAGGCGCATGTAGAGGTCGAACCCCACGGCCGCCAGGTGACCGTGCTGCTCCGGACCCAGGAGGTTCCCCGCGCCGCGAATCTCCAGGTCTCGCATCGCGAGGCGCAGCCCGGATCCGAGCTCGACGAACTCGCGCATCGCGACGAGGCGCTGCTCGGCCTCGGGGGCGAGCCGGACATGCCGGGGATAGAGCAGGTACGCGTACGCCTGGCGCTCCGCCCGCCCGACGCGCCCGCGGAGCTGATACAGTTGGGCCAGGCCGAGGGTGTGCGCGTCCTCGATGATGATGGTGTTGACGCGCGGGATGTCGAGCCCGATCTCCACGATGGTCGTGCTCACGAGCACGTCGTACCGTCCGCCGAGGAAGTCGAGCATCACCTGCTCGAGGCGCTCCTCGGGCATCTGCCCGTGGGCGACCGCCACACGGGCGTCCGGCACGAGGCGGCGGATCCGGGCGGCGGCGCGTTCGATCGTCTCGACCCGGTTGTGGATGACGTAGACCTGCCCCTCGCGGTTGAGCTCGTCCTGGATCGCCTCGCGCACGACGTCCGGACTTTCCTCCCGGATCACGGTTCGGATCGGCTGACGCGCCTCGGGCGGCGTCTCCATCACCGAGAGATCGCGCAGCCCGGCCAGGGACATGTGGAGGGTGCGCGGAATCGGGGTCGCCGTCAGCGTGAGGACGTCGACCTGGGCCCGCAGCTGCTTCAGCCGTTCCTTGTGCGTGACGCCGAACCGCTGCTCTTCGTCGATGATGACGAGGCCGAGGTCCTTGAACGTGACCGACCGGCTGAGGAGCCGGTGCGTGCCGATGATGACGTCGACCGCCCCGGTCCGGACGGCGTCCACGATCGCCTTCTGCTCCCGCGGCGACCGGAACCGGCTCAGCATCTCGACCCGAACGGGGAAGGCCGCGAATCGTTCCTGGAAGACGGCGAAATGCTGTTGCGCCAGGATCGTGGTCGGCACGAGCACGGCGACCTGTTTCCCATCCATCACGGCCTTGAACGCCGCGCGCACGGCGACCTCGGTCTTCCCGTACCCCACGTCCCCGCTCACCAGGCGGTCCATCGGCCGCGCCGACTCCATGTCCCGCTTCACGTCCTGGATCGCCTGCCACTGGTCGGGGGTCTCCTCGAAGCTGAACGCCTCCTCCATCTCGCGCTGCCACGGGCTATCGGGGGCGAACGAGTGGCCGGATCGCGCCTCGCGCGCGGCGTAGAGGTCGAGCAGCTCCCGGGCCATCTCCCGGGTTCGCTCCCGGACCCGTCGCTTCTCCCGCTCCCACTCGGTCCCGCCGAGCCGGTGGATCTGCGGCGTCTGCCCCTCGACCCCGACGTAGCGCTGAACGAGGTTGATCTGGTCGGTCGGGACGTAGAGGGCGTCCCCCTGCGCGTACTCGAGGTGGAGATAGTCGCGCTCCCCGCCCCCGACCGCCAGGCGCTCGAGGCCGCGGTACAGCCCGATGCCGTGGTGGATGTGGACGACCAGATCGCCCGGTGTCAGCTCCGTCCAGCTGCCAACCCGGGCGCCGTCGCGGAGCCATCGGATGTGGCGCCGGCGGCGCCGCCAACCGAGGATCTCGGCGTCGGTGACCACGACCAGGGCGTCGAGGGTAAACCCCCCGGTCAGCCCCTGGGGGACGGCGTACACGCTCCCCGGGGAGGGCGGATCGTCGAGACGCTCCACGAGGCCGGCGGCCACGCCGTGGCCGGCGAGCACCTCGACCATCCGGTGCGCCTGCCGGCTGGCGACGATGACGCGCCGGCCCTCGGCCGTCCACTCG
>VBAO01000158.1 GCA_005883865.1 Candidatus Segetimicrobium genomatis | reverse complement strand
CACCGCCGACCTTCCGGAGATCTTCCTCGTCGGGCGCCCGACGGTGCTGGTGGATCTCAGCCGGGGAGAGGGCGCGGCGGAGCACGCGTTGGTGGCCCTCGATCATCGGGTGCCGGTGGTGATCGGCGCGACGGGGATCCCTCCCGATGCGGTGGCCTCCCTCCGGGACCGGGCGGAGGCCCAGGGGGTCGGCGCCATCATCGCGCCGAACTTTGCGCTCGGAGCGCTGCTCATGATGGAGTTCGCCCGCCGGGCGGCGCGATTTTTCCCGCACACGGAGATCATCGAACTTCATCACGATCGCAAGCGGGACGCGCCGTCGGGAACCGCCGCGCGGACCGCCCGCCTCATGGCCGAGGCGAGGGGATCCGCCCCAGCCCCGGCGGTGACCGAGGCCACGACCGTCGAGGGCGCCCGGGGCGGATCGGTCGAGGGGATCCGGATTCACAGCGTCCGGCTGCCGGGGCTCGTGGCCCACCAAGAGGTGCTGTTCGGGGGGCCGGGCCAGACGCTGACGATCCGGCACGACTCGACCAGCGAGGAGTCGTTCATGCCGGGGATGGTCCTTGCGATTCAACGGGTCGGCGCCCTCCGGCACCTTATAGAAGGACTGGAGCACGTGCTCGACCTGTAGGAGGGCGGGGAGGACCGATGGCAGGGTATCATGTGGCGGTGGTCGGCGCGACCGGAGCGGTGGGCCAGACGGTGCTCCGGGTCCTCGAAGAACGCGCCTTCCCGGTCGCGTCGCTGCGGGTGACCGCGACCGAGCGGTCGGCCGGCCGGCCGGTCTCCTTCCGGGGGGAGGCCCATACCGTCGTGGAGACCTCGCAGGATGCGCTCCGGGGCGTCCAGATCGCGTTCTTCGGCGGGGGGGATGGGGCCAGCGAGCGGTTTGCCAGGCGCGCCGCCGCCTCGGGCACCCTCGTCATCGACAAGAGCTCGACGTTCCGGATGGAGCCCGATGTGCCGCTGGTGATCCCGGAGGTCAACCGGCCCGCGTTGCGCGCGCACCGGGGGATCATCGCCAACCCCAACTGCTCGACGATCGCGATGGTCATGGCGCTTGCGCCGCTGCACGACCTCGTGCCGATCCGGCGGGTCGTCGCGTGCACGTATCAATCCGCCTCGGGCGCCGGCCGGGATGCCATGGACGCTCTGCTCGACCAGAGCCGCCGGCTCCTCGATCGCCCCGACCTCCTCCGCGGCCGCCCCGAACGCGCGGAGGTGGAGCGGGTGACGGGAACCCCCCTGCCGGTCGCGTTCAACGCGGTCGCGCAGTGGACGTGGATGCCGGGAGGGATCACGGAAGAGGAAGACAAGATGGTCCGGGAGACGCGGAAGATCATGGACGCCGACCTCGGGATCAGCGTGACGACGGTCCGGGTCCCGGTGCTCATCGGCCATCTCATCGCGCTCCACGTGGAGTTTGCCGGGCCGGTCTCGGTCGAGCGCGCCCGGGCGCACCTCGCGGCGGCGCCGGGCGTCGAGATGGCCGACGATTGGGAGCGGGGGATCTACCCGACCCCGCTCGACGCCACGGGGCGCGACGCGTGCCTCGTGGGCCGGCTCCGGCCCGACCCCACGGTCCCCCACGGGGTGTGCCTGCTCGCCGCGACGGACAACCTCAGAAAGGGCGCGGCGCTCAATGCCGTCCAGATCGCGGAGGCGGTGGTGGAGGACGGCCTGCTCGCCGCATCACGCGTGTAGGCCGGGACAGCAGGAGGTCCGCCGGGGAATCCTGAACATCTCACCTGACGAGAGGGAGGGAGAATAATGGCCGGGTTCGGGCAGGTCATCACCGCCATGGTGACACCGATGGACCGGGCGCTCGCGGTCGATTACGACCGGGCGGCGGCGCTGGCCAAGCGGCTCGTCGACGCGGGCTCCGATGGGCTCGTGGTGTCTGGGACGACGGGCGAGGCTCCCACGTTGACCGACGACGAGAAGATCCGGCTCTTTCGCGCCGTCCGGGAGGCGGTGGGCCCGCGCGCGAAGGTCATCGCCGGGACCGGCACGTACGATACCGCCCACAGCATCCACCTGACGCGCGAGGCCGAGCGGGCGGGGTGCGACGGCGTGCTCCTCGTCAACCCGTATTACAACAAGCCGTCCCAGGAAGGCCTGTACCGGCACTTCAAGGCCGTGGCCGAGAGCACCTCGCTGCCGGTCATGCTGTACAACATCCAAGGCCGCACGTCGGTCAACTGCGAGCCGGCGACGATCGCGCGCCTCGCGGAGGTCCCGAACATCGTGGCGGTCAAAGAGGCGAGCGGGAGCCTGGACCAGATGTCCCAGATCCGCAAGCTCACCCGGCCGGAGTTTCTCCTGTACAGCGGAGACGACAGCCTGACCCTTCCGCTCCTGGCCGTGGGTGGGACCGGCGTCGTCAGCGTCGCCTCGCATCTCGCCGGGCGGGAGATCAAGGCGATGATCCAGGCCTTCCAGGCCGGCGACATCCGGCAGGCGCAGACGCTCCATTTCCGGCTCTGGCCGCTGTTCAAGGTGCTCTTCATCACGACCAATCCGGTGCCCGTGAAGGCGGCGCTGGCGCTCTCCGGGTTCGACGTCGGCGGCCTCAGGCTGCCGCTCGTCGACGCCACGGCGAAGGAGCGTGAAGCGATCGGGGCCGTGCTCAAGGAACTCGCCCTGATCCCCGTCGCGGCCTGAGCGAGGGATCCCGGCGCGACCCGTCCGCGGGCTCGAGACACTCCATGCCCGGATCCGGCGCTGCCGGCGGTGTCCGCTCTGGCGCACGCGCACCCACGCCGTTCCCGGGGAAGGGGCGGCGGACGCGCGCATCATGCTCGTCGGCGAGGGCCCGGGCCGGGAGGAGGACCTGACCGGCCGGCCGTTCGTGGGCCGGGCCGGGCGGCTGCTGGACGAGCTCCTGGCGGACGTGGGACTGCGTAGGGACGAGCTCTATGTGACGAACGTCATCAAGGATCGGGCCGCCGCAGCGACGACGCCTCCCCGGGATCGCCCGCCGACGCCCTCGGAGATCGGCGCCTGCGCGCCGTGGCTGGCCTCCCAGCTCGAGATCATCCGGCCCCGGATCGTCGTCACCCTCGGTCGCCTGGCGCTGGCGGCGTTTCTCCCCGGCGCCAGGATCAAGGAGGTCCACGGCCGCCCGCAGCCGGGCGGCGGTCGCACGATCCTTCCTCTTTATCATCCCTCGTACGCGCTTCACAACCCGCGTCTACGCCCGGTGCTGCTCGAAGACATCCAGGCGCTCAGGCGCCTTCTCGGGAGACGAGGGGAGGCCGGGGCGCAGTGACCCCCCGGAGACGTCGAAGGCGGCGTTCGGGCCCGCCGGTGTCCCGCGCCGCCGGTCCCGCGCCGCCCGGCCCTCCGCCCGGCACAGCGCCCGGCGCCGCGCCCGCCGCCGCGCCCTCCGGCGCCGTCCCTCGGGGCGCCCGATCGCCCCGCCCCGCCCCGGGGAGCGATGGGGCGGGGCTGCAGATCATCCCGCTCGGGGGGCTCGGGGAGATCGGCAAGAACAGCGTCGCAATCCGTCTGGGGCGCGAGGTGCTGATTGTCGATGCCGGCCTCATGTTTCCCGACGAGGAGATGCTGGGCATCGACTTCGTCATCCCGGACTTCCGGTCGATCGCCGGCGAGGGCACGGTGCATGGGATCGTCCTGACGCACGGGCACGAGGACCACGTCGGGGGGCTCCCCTTCCTCCTCCAGGCCGTCCAGGCGCCCGTGTACGGGACGCCGTTGACGCTCGGGCTGGCCCGCCGCCGGGTGGAGGAAACCCGTGGGGTCCCCAAGATGAAGAGCGTCCCCGCCGGCCCCCGGCGCCCGGTGCGGATCGGGCCGTTCGAGGTCGAGCTCGTGCACGTGAACCACAGCATCCCCCAGACCTGCGCCGTCGTGGTGCGGACCCCGGTAGGGACGGTGGTGTGCACGAGCGACTTCAAGTTCGACCAGACACCGATCGACGAGGAGCCGACGGACTTTTCGCGTCTCGCGGAAGTGGGGGAGACCGGCGTCCTGGTCGCCCTGATGGATTCCACCAACGTCGAACGCCCGGGGTTCGCGCCGTCCGAGCGGGTGGTGGGGGGGGCGCTGGATGCCATCTTCGCGCGCTCTCGCGGGCGGATTTTGGTCACGACGTTCGCCAGCAACGTGCACCGGGTACAGCAGATCCTCAACATCGCGAGCCGGCACGGCCGCAAGGTCGCCATCGCGGGCCGCAGCATGGTCGATACGGTCACCATCGCGTCTGAGCTGCACGCGCTCAAGGTCCCGAGAGGGACCCTCGTGCCGCTGGAGCAGGTGCACCGGCTCCCCGGCCGTCAGGTAACGATCCTGACCAGCGGCAGCCAGGGGGAGCCGCTCTCCGCGCTGACGCGGATGGCGTCGGGGACGCACCGCGCGGTGACGATCACCCCGGGCGACACGGTGGTGTTCTCGGCCACCCCGATCCCCGGCAACGAGGCCATGGTGGGACGCACGATCAATCTGCTCTACCGCCAGGGGGCCGAGGTGATCCACGGCGCCGAGGTGCACGCCTCGGGGCACGCGTGCCAGGAGGAGCTGAAACTGATGCTG
>VBAO01000157.1 GCA_005883865.1 Candidatus Segetimicrobium genomatis | reverse complement strand
TCCCGCGCGATGGCGGCCAGGGTCGCGCCGAGGTCCGGGATGACGCACCGCTCTCCCGACGCGTAGGCCGAGCCGTCGGGCCTCAGGAAGGCGCGACGGAATCCGGCCTGCCGGTCGAGGTGGCCGAACGGGCCCGAGTCCGGCCCGATGTTGCTGCGGGTCCACGCCTCCTGCCCCGGGGTCACGGGGAACCCGGATTCGGCGTAGTGCAGGGCGTCCGCGAGCAGCCCCGCGAACGGCATCCGGCCGTCCAGGGACCGCCGCGAATACTCGTACGCTTCCCACCAGCCGTCCACGGCGCCGGGGACGGTGTTCGCGGCCAGGGCGCCTCGGCGGGGGATCTCGCGGGGGTGGCCGGCCGCCCGGTAGGCCTCGATCGTGCAGCGCGCTCCGGCGGCCCCGCAGGCCATCAACGCCCGCACGCGCCGCTCGCCCGCGTGATAGATCAGCCAGAAGTTGTCCCCGCCCACGCCGTTCATGTGCGGGTAGACGACCGCGATCACGGCGGCCGCCGCGAGCGCCGCCTCGACGGCGTTCCCACCCCCGTGGAGGACCCGCAGGCCCGCCGCGGTCGCCAGCCCGTGGGGCGTCGTCACCAGCCCCCGCGGGGCCATCACGCTCCGCCGCGCAGCCACGCGAGCACCTCCCGGGCGTTGGCGTCGGGAGGGAAGACCGGATAGAACACCTTGGTGATGCGCCCGTCGAGCGCGACCAGCGTCAATCGCTTGATCAGCACCATCCCCTCGAACTCGAAGGTGGGGAGGTCGAGGGCGCGCGCAAATGCGAGGCGGGCGTCGCTCAGCAGCTCCATCGGCAGCTGAAGCCGCTCGGCCGCCTCGCGCTGGTCCTCGGTTGTCTGCGTGCTGAGGCCGAACACTCCCACCCCCAGCGCCTGGAACTCCCGGTGACGGTCCCGGAACGCGCAGGACTGCGGGGTGCAACCCCTCGCTCCCGGAATCGCGTCCCACCCCGCGGGGACGGGCACGTCCGGCCGTCCGGTGCGCGGATAGCAGTAGACGACCGTGCGCCCGGACAGGGTCGAGAGATCGACTGGGCGGCCCGCCGTCGATGGCAGCGCGATCGCGGGGACGCGCCTTCCGGCCAGGTGATCGCACGCCCCGTCGTCCTGGGGCACGGGGAGATCGGGCGGAAGCCTGGTCAGGTCGTGTCGGTTCGACACGTCATCACAGTTCGGCGAGGAGACGGGTGAACCACGCGAGGCGGGGCGCGATCGGAGCGAGCAGGATGTGCTCGTGATCGGCGTGCCCCCCATTGCCGACGGCCCCCAGGCCGTCCAGCGTGGGCACGCCGACCGCCGCGGTGAAGTTGCCGTCGCTCCCGCCGCCGGTGCCGCTGGCGGGCAGGTCGAACCCCTCCTCCGCGGCGATCCGCTTCGCGAGGGTATAGAGGCGGCGTGAGGCCTCGGTCTCCTCCATCGGAGGACGGTTGAGCCCGCCCCGGACGCGGACGGACGTCCCGCGGACGAAGGTCGGCCGGTTTCGGATTCGCTCGTCGGCCCGCCGGCCTTCCGCCGCCGTGCGCACCCGCAGGTCGATCTCCGCCTCCGCGTGCGCCGCGACGACATTCTGGCGCGTGCCGCCCCGGACGATGCCGACGTTCACCGTGGTTCCCTGCTCGGGGTCCGTCACCCCGTGCAGGTCGACGACCTGGTGGGCCAGTTCGAGGATCGCGCTGCGGCCCTTCTCCGGATCGGCGCCCGCATGGCTGGCCACCCCGTCGATGTCCAGGTGGTAGATGCCGACCCCCTTCCGCCACAGCTTGACCGCGCCCTCGACGCCCACCGACGGCTCGAGCACGAGCACGCACTCGGACTCCCGGGCCAGGCGCTCGATGATGGGACGGGAGGTGGGGCTGCCCACCTCCTCGTCCGAGTTGCCGAAAAACACGAACGCCTTGTCCCGGGCCGCGCCCGATTCCCCGAGGAGGCGGAGCGCCCACAGCGCCTGCAGGTCGCCGTACTTCATATCGAAGCACCCCGGCCCCGTCATCCGGTCTCCTGCAATCCGGCACGGCATGCGACCGAGCGTGCCGATCGCCCAGACGGTGTCGAAGTGGCCGAGCAGCAGGATCCGCCGGCGACCGCCCCCGATCCTCGCCTCGAAGTGATCGCCCCACCGCTCCTGAGGGTGCTGGACGATCTCGGCGCCGACATATTCGCGGAACCACGCGGCGAGGTGCCGCCCGGCGCGGTCGCACGCGGCTTTGTCCGCCGTGGGCGATTCGACCTCGACGAAGGCGCGAAGATCGGTGAGGAACCCCTCGAGGTGCCGGTCAACCGACGCGCGGAAACTGGGCACAGGACCCTCCTTCGCGCTGCTCAGTGATACATCTCCTCGCTGAGGCGGCGCAGTTCGTCGAGGTTGGCGCGGGCCATCGGGCGGCGCCCCTCTTCGAGGGCGTGGATGAGCTCCACCAACCGCTGGTTGAGCGGGGCCTCGAGCCCGTGGACGCGGGCCACCTCCACCACCGGCCCGATCTGGTGATCCACCTCGGTGCGGCGGCGCCTGACGGCCAGGTCGCGCCAGACGCCGCTCTTCTGCTTGAGGGAGTGGCGGTTGAACTCGGCGAGCCGGTCGAGGCTTTGGTGGATCGCGGCCCAGTCGCGGGACGCGGCGAAGCGCATCGCGTCCGGATCGTAGCCGTCGAACCCCTCGCTGCGCACGCCTTCCGCGTCGGCGACCCGGACGACTTCCCCCGCCAGGTTGGCCAGCGCGGGGCGGCACGTCAGGTCGCCGAGGACGTCGGCCATCGTCTCATCGACCGTGGCCGTCGCGAACAGGATCGCGCCGTACCCCAGCTTGCCCCAGAGGTATCCCCAGATGTTGGGGGTGAGCGTCGTGTTCTCGAGGAACGACTCCCGCAGGACCCGCCCGAGCGCCTCCAACCGCGGGGTCATGCGGCCGTCGAGCTCGCCGAGGTAGAGGGCGCCCGCGCCGCCGTACATGATGCGCCCCGGCTCCAGATAGTCCGCCCCGAAGTTGACGAACGCCCCCACGGTCCGCGCCGCCCCGATCCGCCCCGCGATGACCTTCTCGTTCAGCCCGTTCTGCATCGAGACGACGAAGCTCTCCGGCCCGAGCAGCGGAGCCACGGGCTCGAGCGCCGCCGCGGTGTGCATCGCCTTCACCGCGAGCAGCACCGCCTCCGGCGGGCGGCCGCGGAGGGCGTCGGCCAGCCCCGCGACCGTCACCGCCGGCACGCGGACTCGAAAGGTCGTGCGGCCTTCGATGGTCAGGCCCGCGCGCTCGATCGCGTGAACGTGGTCGACCGCGCTGTCGACCAGCAGCACCTCATGGCCGGATCGGGCGAGGTGCGCGCCGATCGTGCCTCCAATCGCTCCAGCGCCGATCACCGTGAACTGCATCGTGGCCCTCCTCCTGCGACCGCGACCAGCAACGCCCGCGTGGGCATCCCTACGGGAGTACGCCGCCGCGGCGCCGTTCGCCTGCGGGCGTCACGACACGGCTGCCGGGAACCCGCCCTCGCCACGGACGTGGGAGCGGCGGGTTCCTACTCGGATGAGGGAACCCCCACTTTCCGCAAACCGGGCATAGGGTCGTACTTCACGTTGTACGTGGCCAGGCTTAACCGGTGCCTGAGGCATGTCGCTGCGATCGTGGCGTCGACAAAGTCCAAGGTGATCCCGCGTCGGCCATACTCTCCGATCAGTGCGCCGGCCCTCCAGGCAATCTCGCGGTTGACCTGGATGACGTCGAGCGCCTGGAGGAAGGCTCTCGTCTCGTTCTCCTCGTCCGGGCGCATCCCGGCGACAACCTCGGTGACCGAGAGGGCCGAACACGACGGAACCCCGGCCTTGCTCAACTCGTGGATCCAGCGGCGCGCGTGCTCCCGTCCTCGGAGAAACCAGATGATCAGGTCGGTATCGAGCAGCGATCTGGTCCTAGCCACGGCCGGCGCGCCGGCGTATGCGCGCGGTCGTCGACGCACGGATGTGGGTCAGGTATCGCGCAAGGTCAGTGTCGGTCCTCAGCTCCGGATGCGCCCTGTCCTTCCACGCACCGAACGCACGCGTGGCGGCTCGGTCAAACCGCAGACGGGCGAGCCGTTCATGAGCGGCTTCAATCAAGAGCGCGCTTCGCCGGCGTGCGCCGGCAACACGATCAATCTCCTTCAGGAGATCCGCGGGCAGCATCACATTGGTTCGCACGGCCCTCATCGTGTTACACCTCTACACACTATCGCTACGGCGACAACCGCTCGATCCGCCACCGGCCCTCAAGCAGGCGATACCGCAGGCGGTCGTGCAGCCGGTTGGTCCGGCCCTGCCAGAACTCGATTGTTTCCGGGATGAGCCGGTACCCTCCCCAGTACGGCGGCCGGGGGACCGGGCGGTCCCGGAATTGTTCTTCCAGTTCCCGCACGCGCACGTCGAGGACCTCGCGGCCGCCGATGACGGCGCTCTGACGCGACGCCCACGCGCTCAACTGACTGTCCCGGGGGCGACCGCGAAAATACTCGTCCGACTCCGCCGCGGAGAGTTTCTCGACCGGCCCTTCGACGCAGACCTGGCGCGCATGCCCGGCCCACACGAACAGCAGGACCCCACGGGGGTTTTCGGCCAGCGCGCGCCCCTTCCGGCTCTCGTAGTTGGTGTAAAATGCGAACCCCCGCGCATCGAATCGATTCAACAGCACCGTCCGCGCCGACGGTTGACCATCCCGCGTGGCCGTTCCGAGCAGCATGGGGACGGGCAGCCGCAGCCCCGCCGCGACTTCCTCGTCCAGCCAGGCGCGGAATTGGACGGCGGGGTCCGGATCGACGCCCGCCTCGCTGAGAGGAGGGAGCGCGCGGTCCACCTACAGGATCTCCGACTCGGGGTTCGGCC
>VBAO01000156.1:4949-5525 GCA_005883865.1 Candidatus Segetimicrobium genomatis | reverse complement strand
TGGCTCCTTCGGGACGGACGATCCCCCTGGAAATTGCCGCCGGCGGCCACGGCGATCGTCCGTCCCGAAGGAGCCACGAGCGTGGTGTCCACGAGCCGTCGAGGCAGTTCCGGCGCGACCTTGGGTGATGGCGACCCCTCGCCGGCGACACCCAACAGAGCCGCCGCCACCGCGAGAACGGCCACGACGGCGACGGGCCGGGGTGACCGTCGCTCAGGCGCCTGCTGGACGTCCGATCGCAACCGGTACCGTGGAGCCCTCACCCTGCGGCGTCACCGCGCTGCGGGCGAGATCGACCACCACCTGCCCAGGGCGGGCCGCGGCGAGGGCGCGGCGGGCGTCGTCGCTCGCGCTGCCGATCACGAGCACTTCCGCGTGTTCCAGGACCGCGTCGAGGCTCTCGCACATCAGCGATGCGATGTGCGGGATCTCCTCCTCGATGAAGCGGCGGTTCGCGCCCACGAGCCTGGCGATCGAGACCTTGGGGTCGAAGATGCGCACGTCCAGACCCTTGCCGATCAGCGCCTCGACCACCGCGATCATCGGGCTCTCACGCAGGTCATCGGTCCCGGGCTT
>VBAO01000156.1:0-4916 GCA_005883865.1 Candidatus Segetimicrobium genomatis | reverse complement strand
CGGCAGGATCGCTTCCAGCAATGGGAGCGAGAGGTCCGCGGCCCGCGCGGCATGAAGGAGCGCGCGGAGGTCCTTGGGTAGGCAGGAACCTCCGAACGCGAAGCCCGGCCGGAGGTAGGCCTCCGACACGTTGAGCTTCCGGTCCATCAGGAAGATCCGCGTCGCCTCGTGGACGTCGACCCCGAGCGCCGCGCACGCGTCGCCGATCTCGTTGGCAAAGCTCACCTTCAGCGCGTGGAAGGCGTTCGACATGTACTTGACCATCTCTGCCGTCCGGATCGTCGTCTGAACAAACGGCGCCCCGACGCTCTTGTACAGCGCGCGCAGGAGCGATGCCGTCGCGGGATCTCCACACCCCACGAGCGTGAATGGGGGCCGGGCGAAGTCCCGGAGCGAGGAACCCTCGCGCATGAACTCGGGGTTCACGGCCACCTGAATCGCCGCCCGCCCTCCGGCGCGGGCGAGGAGCGCCGGGATGAGGACCCCCTCGACCGTCCCCGGCAGCACCGTACTCCGGAGGACGACCGTATGGGGCTCGGCGCGCCCGCGCAGCGCCTCGCCGATGGTGTGGCCCGTTCGGACCACCGCCTCCACGTCGAGCGCTCCGTTGGCGCGGCTGGGCGTCCCGACGCAAATGAGCGACATCTCCGAAGCGGCGACCGCCCGTTCGCTCGACGTCGTTGCCCGGAGGCGCCTCGCCGCCACGACCTCGGAGATCAGCTCCGGCAGCCCCGGCTCGATCACCGGCGAACGCGCGGCGTTCACCATCGAGACCTTCTCGGCGTTAACGTCGACGCCGATCACCTCGTGCCCGGCCTTCGCCAGACAGGCCGCCGTCACACAGCCCACGTATCCGAGCCCGAAGACGCTAACGCGCATCGGCGACCACCTCATGACACCGGGTTTCGAATTCGGCCGCGACCTTCGCCCACGAGTATCGCTCCTCGACAAACCGTCGGCCGGCGGCCCCGAGCGCCCGGCGCCGGGCGGGATCCCGCAGCAGGGACGTCACCGCCCGAGCAAACTCCGCGGGATCGTCGGCCCGCAGGAAATGCGCGCCGGGAACGAGCGGAAGGCCCTCGGCGCCCACCGACGTCGACACGACGCCTTTGGCCATCGCGAGCGCTTCGAAGATCTTGAGACGCGTTCCCCCGCCGACCCGCAGCGGCACCACGTAGACAGCCGCTTCCGCGATGTAGGGGCGGATGTCGTCCACCGTTCCCGTGACCCGGACGCCCGCCTCCCCCGCCGCCTCCACCACACGCGGAGACGGGTTCCGCCCCGCCACCGTGACGGACACCCCGGGGATCTCGCGACGGATCGACGGCAGGATCGTGTTCACGAGGTGCAAGACGGCGTCCTCATTCGGGTACCAGTCCATGGAGCCTGTGAACACGAGGTGCGCCGGCGCCTCCGGGATCCCGTTCGGCGCGAAGTGCGACGTGTCCACCCCGGTCGAGATCGCGAACACGCGGGCCCCGGGGGCGTTCGCGGCCAGGAGCGCCCGATCGGCGTCCGACACCGCGATGGTCGCGTTGGCCCGCGCGCATGCGTGGGCCTCGTACCGCCGCATTTTCCGCCACTCGACCTCGAGGAGGGCGCGGCGCCACCGTCGGGTCTCGATCTCGCTCAGGCGCTTCCAGATCATGTGCTCGACGTTGTGCTCAAAGAGGACGATGGGAGCCGGACCGGTGAGCGGGACATTTGGAACGGCGGTGAGAAAATCGGCCACGCAGAGATCCACCGCACCGGCGCCTGCGAGGCGGCCCGCCTCGGCGCGGAGCGCCGGAACGCGCCACTTCCAGAGGTCGACGGGAAGCGGCGAGGGCCACGATCCCAGCAGCGCCAGCGCGAAGCGCGTCTCCCCGGCCTTGGGGGCGGCGTGCGGGACCGAGACGACCCGCTCGCACTGCGAGAGCCGCGAGGCGAGCCCATGGGGATCCTCTCCCGGACGATGGGTCGTCAGCAGCGTCACGCGATGCCGGCGCGCCAGCTCCGAGATAATATGAAAACTCCGGATTCGCCCTCCCGTGTTGACAGGCCAGATTCCCCCCACCTTGACCCAGAGGATGCGCATCTCGCTCAATTGATCCCGCCTGGTACTCCGAGTATCAAGGTTGAGACCCGGGAAACATACGGGGCGAATTCCCGAGTCCCGGTGGGGGAAAGCCCTGAGACCGATCCGGCCGACCCACCTCGATGTCGCCGTCGTCGCCAAACCGGATCTGCACACGCCTGTCGAGCAGCTCGAGACCCGCAAGGCCGCCCCGGCCATCGACCAGCGGAGAGACCACGGGCACAGGAGCGAGCAGATCGGCAGCGGGCAGGAGGATGGTCGCGATCCGGAGGGGCAACTGCGTGCGGGTTGAGTAGACCAATACGGGGGCGGGCGCGCGCCGGCCATAGTCATCGGACACCCACCCCTGGATCGGCGCCATCTCCCCCTCGTGGATCTCAGCGGTGAGCGCCACCATCGCGAACGGCCGGAGGAGGAGCCCATGTCCGCGACGCCCCCGGGCCCGGGCCCAGAGGTCCGGCCCCATCGTGACCTCCATCGGCGCGAACTGGAAGCGGAGGTCGACCCGATGCTCGGCTGCCCCCTCGAGGTCGTCGACGACGACCCAGCATCCCGGCTTCATGAAGAGCACCCGGCGCCGGTGGCGCACCGCGTCGGGGAGGCGGTCGTAGGCGTCGTGCTCGGCCTCCACCACGGTGTCGGTCTCCGAGGATCGCCACCGGCGCACCCGCGTCTCTGGGCGGCTTCTCCACGCGAAGGGCCCGGCCGGGACGACCTGCGGCGCACCATCAATGGTGACCGTGCTGTGGGCGGCGGTCCCCCTGAAAAAGTCTCTCCACGCCGGGTCCGCGGTGTAGCCGAAGGTCCCCGGATCGACGATGTACGGCTCTCCGAAGGCGGAGCACTGAATGCCGAGGAGATCGGCGTGGCCGTGTCCCCCGGTCTTCGGGAGACCGACGGCCCCGACGTCGAAGATCAATTGATGGGCGTCCCGCTCCCACCCGCTTCGCATCACGGCGTACCCTCCCTGAGGGAACAGGCGGGTGAGCGCATCCGCGGGCGGAGCGGGGCGGAGAGGTTCGAGGGCCCTTGCGGCCGACGTCCCAAGCAGCCAGAGGGCGTCCGGCGCCAGGCCGCCGGCGGCCCACGCGTAGTCGGACCGGCCGAAGAAAGCCGCTGCGACCGAGAGGACGCCTCGCAGATCGTCGGGGGCTCTCGGGACCAGCGGAAGGAGCCATCCGCCGTCGGCATCGCCGATCTGCGGCATCGAGCCGTCCGGGCGACGAACCGCCACGAGGAAGTCGAGCAGCCGCTTGAGCCGGTCTGCCACCGTGTCCGGGAGTGCGATCTCGTTCCTGGCGGCCAGGATCAGGAAGTGAAGATAGATCTCCGCCGTGTAGCGCTGGTAGCATGTAGATTGTTCAAAGTAGACGCCGTCCGCGAAAATCTGACGCTCGCACTGCTGAATGAGGATCTCCGCGCCCCGCGCGCGCCAGCGCCGCGCCCGAGATAGATCGGGGCAGAAGAGTCCCGCGTAGACGAGAGCCAGCGCCTCGCCCGTCAGGTGGGTATTGGGCGAGAAGTAGAGCGCGAGATAGCGTTCGACGTGGCGGGCGTGGTCCTCAATCCCGGCGAGCAGCTCGGTGAGCAACTCGGCGGAGAGCGCCCGCGAACCTTCGAACAGCACCAGCGCCCAGCACCAGGAGATCAGCCTGAACGCCACCGTCAGGCTGGCGGCCCAGTTGATTCCCATGCCGGCGGGATTGGCGCGCATCCAGTCCCGCATGTACCGGGCGAAGGCCTCGGCGTACCGCTCATCGCCTGTGAACCGGTATGCCTGTCCGAGATGGAGCAGCCACTGGTGGCGGTTGAGTTCCCAGACGACCCTGCTGTCCCCTACCACGGCCGGGTCGAGCGGGTCGATGCGGCTCCAGTGGACCAGCGGCGCGCGGCGGCCCGAGACCGGATCGAGACGCCAGTCCACGGGATCGCCGAAGTCGAGCCCGCGGTAGCCCAGCAGATCGAAGCGTCCCCGACAGATCGCATCGGCGGCAGCGATGATTCGCCCGCGGGTCTCCGGGATCCGCTCGATGAGCCGGGCTGTCGTGTCGGCACGCGCGGCGCCTTCGAAGAAGCGCAGGGGGACCCGTTCCCAGAAGTGGTCCACAAGCGCGGCCACGACGCGTCGATGAGTGCCCGCAGCCCGTCCGGGGACGCCTCCTATTCGCGGCTTCACGCGTTCCGGCAAGGTCACCGGCGCCGCCACCGCGGCCATCCAGTCGAGCCATTTGGACGCTTCCTGGCGACCGCGCACCATGACCTCGTCGACCGACATCTGCAGGACGCGCTCCAGCTTCATGCCGACGGCTCACGCTCTCCAGAATACACGGCCGCCCACTCGCGGCGAACGTGCGGCCATGTGTACTGTTCCACCTCCTGCCGCGCCCGGCGCGCCAGGGCGACGGCACGCTCGGGGCTTCCGAGGAGGGCCATGACGGCATAGGCCATCGCCCCGGGATCTCCGGGCGGGACCCTCAGACCGGTCTCGCCGTCGCGAACGATCGATGCGAGATCGCCGGGGCCCGTGGAGACGACCGGGATCCCCGCCGCGAACGCTTCGAGCACCGACACCGGCTGGTTGTCGACCACGGAGGAGTTGAGGTAGATGTCGGCCTCGTCGTGCAGGCGAGGCATGGCCTCCGGTTCGACGCGCCCCACAAATCGGATCCCAGCCATACCGAGGGAGGTTGCGAGCTGGCGAAGCCGCCCCTCTTCGCTGCCGTATCCCGCAACGGTCAGGGTCGCATCGGGGTAGCGTGCCCGCACACGGGCGAACGCCTCCAGGTTGTTGTCCACCCGGTAATAGGGCCCGAGGTTGCGGGTGGAGAGCAGCCGGGGG